>JBJYWW010000135.1:0-16869 GCA_046259645.1 Anaerolineae bacterium | reverse complement strand
GACCATAGGGTGCTCGACCAATCGGCGCGGAAGATCGTCGAGGAGGCCGAGCGCACAGGAGCGCAGTGCGTCGGTCCGGTGCCGCTGCCAACGCGCATCGAGAAGTACACGGTCACGCGGTCGCCGTTCATCGACAAGGATTCGCGCGAGCAGTTCGAGATCCGCACTCACAAGCGACTCATTGACATAATCGAGCCGAGTGCGAAGACCTTGGACTCGCTCACGCGGCTTAACCTGCCCGCGGGCGTGGACATCGAGATCAAGTCCAGCTGATCCGCGAAGGACTAAGATCATGAAGAGCATTCTGGGGTACAAGCAGGGCATGACGCGGGTCTTCGACAGCGAAGGCATCGTGTCGCCCGTCACGGTGATCGAGGCCGGCCCGTGCATCGTCACGCAGGTGAAGACCGTGGCGACGGACGGGTACGACGCCGTGCAGCTGGGCTTCGGCGGCGCGCGCGCGCGGCGCCTAACGAAGGCTGAGCGAGGGCACTTGCGGGCGGCCGGCGGCGAGCTCGTGCGGCACCTGCGCGAGTTCCGGGGCGAGGATACGGGCGACGTGGAAGTCGGTCAGACGCTCGACGTCAGCGTGTTCTCGCCCGGTGACCGCGTCAACATCACCGGTGTCAGCCGGGGACTCGGCACCGCGGGCACGGTCAAGCGGCACCACTTCCACCGCCAGCGCAAGACGCACGGCCAGAGCGACCGCGAGCGGGCGCCCGGCTCGGTCGGCGCCGGCAGCACGCCGGGCCGCACGCACAAGGGCAAGCGCATGGCCGGCCGGATGGGCGCCGAGCGCGTCACGGTGCGGAACCTGGAGGTAGTTGTCGCGGACCCCGAGCGGAACCTGCTCGCGGTGCGTGGCTCCGTGCCAGGCGGCCGCGGCTCGCTGCTGCTAGTTAGGGCGGCGAAGACGGGAGGCGACGCATGAAGGCGCCAGTCTACAACCTGGCCGGCGAGGAGCTGCGCCGGGTGACGCTACCGCGCGACGTGTTCGGCATCGAGCCCAACCGCGCCGTCATGCACCAGGCGCTGGTCCGGCAGATGGCCAACGCCCGTCAGGGCACGCACGCCACGCAGACACGCTCCGAAGTCAGCCGGACGAGCGCCAAGTGGTACCGCCAGAAGGGCACGGGCCGCGCGCGTCACGGCGCGAAGACGGCCCACATCTTCGTCGGCGGGGCGGTGGCGCACGGCCCGCAGCCTCGGTCGTACGGCAAGGCCATGCCGCGACGCATGCGGCGCCTGGCTCTGCGGTCGGCGCTGTCCGCGAAGGCGGCCGACGACTCGGTGGCGCTGCTCGACGCGGGCGAGATGGAGGCGCCGCGCACGCGGGTCGTGCGCGAGCTCGTCGACAACGTGTGCGGCGGTGCGAGCACGCTGGTGCTGCTCGGCGAGCGCAACGACGCGCTCGAGCGGTCGATCCGCAACCTGCCCGACGTGCGCTACCTGCGGGCCGGCTATCTCAACGTGCGTGATCTGCTCGGCTTCGAGCGGCTCCTGATCTCGGTCGACGCCCTGGACGCGGTGGTGAAGCACTTGTCGGACGGCGACGAAGAGGAGGACGGCGACGATGCATAAGTACGAGGTGTTGCGCCGGCCGGTGCTGACCGAGAAGACGGACCTCCTCGGCGAGAGCAACAACCAGTACGTCTTCGAGGTGGCCAAGGACGCCAACAAGGCGCAGATCAAGCACGCTATCGAGTCGATCTTCGAGGTGAAGGTCGAGAAGGTGCGCACCGCGATGATGCCGGGCAAGTCGCGGCGGTGGGGCCGCCACGTGTCGAAGACGGCGTCGTGGAAGAAGGCGATGGTCACGCTCGCCCCCGGTGATCGCATCGACTTGTTCGAATAGTCAGAGGGAGACGGAGAGATGGCGGTCAAGGTCTACAAGCCGACCTCGCCTGGTCGGCGCGGCATGACCGGCTACGCGTTCGACGAGATCACTCGCGGCGCGCCGGAACGGAGCCTGCTCGAGCCGCTCAGCAAGAGCGGCGGCCGGAGCCGTGGGCGCATCTCCGTGCGACGGCGGGGCGGCGGCCACAAGCGGCGTTATCGTCGTATCGACTTCAAGCGCGACAAGCACGACGTGCCGGGTCGGGTCGACTCGATTCAATACGATCCCAACCGCTCGGCGCGCATCGCGCTGGTGGTCTACGCCGACGGGGAGAAGCGCTACATCGTCGCGCCGGTCGGTCTGACCGTTGGCGCGACCGTCATCAGCGGCGAGTCGGCCGAGGTTCGACCGGGCAACGCGATGGAGATCCGGTCGATACCTCTTGGCTCTCTCATCCACAACATCGAGTTGCAGAAGGGGCGCGGCGGTCAGCTGGTCCGGTCCGCCGGGACCGCGGCGCAGCTCATGGCCAAGGAGGGCGAGTACGCGCACGTGCGCCTGCCCTCCGGCGAGGTGCGCCTGGTGCGGCTCGAGAACATGGCCACCATCGGCCAGGTCGGCAACACGGACCACAGCAACATAAAGCTGGGCAAGGCCGGGCGACGGCGCTGGCTGGGCAGGCGGCCCAAGGTGCGCGGCTCGGCGATGGATCCCGGCAGCCACCCGCACGGCGGCGGTGAAGGCAAGGCGCCAATCGGCCTGCCCGGACCCAAGACGCCGTGGGGCAAGCCGACTCTCGGCGCCAAGACGCGCCGCAACAAGTCCACTGACAAGTTCATCGTCCGCCGCCGCCGATCGAAGCGGCGGTAGGTCCAGGGGCGACGGCGGCGACGGCCGAGAGCACGAACGGAGCACTAGATGGCACGGTCACTCAAGAAGGGGCCCTACTGCGACAGCAAGCTGCTCAAGCGCATCGAGGCGCTGAACAGCTCGGGCGACAAGCAGGTCGTCAAGACGTGGTCGCGGGCCAGCACGATCTTCCCGCAGATGGTCGGGCACACGATAGCCGTCCACAACGGCCGCCACCACGTGCCGGTGTTCATCACCGAGAACATGGTGGGCCACAAGCTGGGCGAGTTCGCGCCGACCCGGACTTTCCGCGGCCACAGCTACAGGGAGAAGGCCGCCCGAGTGCGCCGGTAGTCCCGCGTCTAGGGTGGATTGAAGGAGCCAACGATGAGCTTTTCGGTGCATGCGACATCGCGCTACATACCCATGTCACCCCGCAAGGTCCGCCTGGTGCTGGAGCTGGTCCGTGGCGTGCCGGTCGACCAGGCGCAGGCCATGCTGGGTTTCATGACCCAGGCGGCCGCACGGCCCGTGGCGAAGCTGATCGCTTCCGCGGCGGCCAACGCCGAGGAGAACTACGGCCTGATGCGGGACGAGCTCTACATCGCGGAGATCGCCGCGGACGGCGGACCGAGCTACAAGCGTGGGCGCTTCGGCGGCCGCGGTCGGTACAAGCCGCAGATCAAGCGCTCGTGCCATGTCTCGGTCGCGTTGCGCGAGATCAACCCTGAGCCGCTGCCGGGCACCGAAGAGGACGAGGAGTAACGCATGGGGCGCAAGGTTCACCCGTACGGGTTCAGGCTGGGCATCATCAAGCCGTGGCGCGCGCGCTGGTACGCGGACGGCGCGGAGTACGGCGAGCTGCTCGCGGAGGACATAAAGGTCCGGGAGATGATCACCTCCGAGATGGGCCACGCTGGCATCAGCGAGATCATGATCGAGCGTTTCCCGCGTCAGATCAACGTGACGATCCATACGGCCAAGCCGGGCATCATCATCGGGCGGAAGGGCGCCAGCGTGAACGCGCTTCGCGATCGGCTGCGCGAGCTGACTGGCAAGACGGCGCGCGTTGACGTCGTCGAGGTCGGCCAGCCCGACACGAGCGCGGCGATCATCGCCCAATCCATCGCCAGCCAGCTCGAGCGGCGGATCAGCCACAAGCGGGCCATGAAGCAGGCCGCGTTCCGCGCCATGCGATCGGGTGCCAAGGGCGTGAAGATCGTCGTCAGCGGGCGGCTTTCGGGTGCGGACATGGCGCGCCGCGACCAGGTGATCATGGGGCGAGTGCCGCGGCAGACGCTGCGGGCCGACATCGACTACGCACAGGAAGAGGCTTTGACGACGTACAGCAAGATCGGCGTCAAGGTCTGGGTGTACAACGGCGAGGTCATGCCGGGCGAAGAGCCGCTCGGCGCGACCGAGGCCGACTTCAGCAGCTAGCGACCCGCGTCGAGCGCGAGTCGAGGAGAGACGACCATGCTAATGCCCAAGCGGACCAAGTACCGCAAGCAGTTCCGGGGCCGGATGAAGGGCAAGGCCTCGCGGGGCAACCAGGTTCAGTTCGGCGACTACGGGCTGCAGAGCCTGTCGGCGTCGTGGGTGACGAGCCGCCAGATCGAGGCGGCGCGCCGCGCCGTCGTGCGCTACGTCAAGCGCGGCGGCAAGGTGGTCATCCGCGTGTACCCGGACAAGCCCGTGACCGAGAAGCCGGCCGAGACGCGGATGGGCTCGGGCAAGGGCGCGGTCGACCACTGGGTCGCCGTGGTCCGCCCGGGGAGCATCCTGTTCGAGATCTCCGGTGTCACCGAGGAGCAGGCGCGAGAGGCGTTTCGGCTGGCGGGGCACAAGCTGCCGGTGGCGACGCAGTTCGTATCGCGCGAGCAGTTCACGCTCGAGGGAGGCGAAGGCTGATGCGCGCAGCAGATCTCAGGGCGATGTCGGACGCCGAGCTGGAGCAGGCCCTCGAGAACGCGCGGCAGGAGGTGTTCAACCTCCGGTTCCAGCTTGCGATCGGGCAGTTCTCCGACACGTCCCGAATGAAGGCCGTGCGACGCGACATCGCGCGGCTGGAGACCGTGCGCCGCGAGCGCGAGTTGTGGTCCGCGTACGAGGCGGCCACGGGGGAGGAGGCCTAGCGATGCCGCGACGTCAGTTGCAGGGCACCGTGGTCAGCAATCGGATGGACAAGACGGCCGTGGTGCGCGTCGAGCGCATGAAGGCGCACCCCTTGTACCGCAAGGTCATCCGCCTGCACTCGAAGTACATGGCCCACGACGAGGAGAACGAGGCGCAGATCGGCGACGAGGTGATCATCGAGGAGTGTCGCCCAGTCAGCCGCAGCAAGCGCTGGCGGATCATCGAGTGGGTCAACCGGGGAGACGAAGCATGATCCAGATGCAAACCAGGCTCCGATCAGCCGACAACACGGGCGCCAAGGAGCTCATGTGCATCAAGGTGCTCGGCGGCTCGAAGCGCCGCTACGCGGGCATCGGAGATGTGGCCGTCTGCAGCGTGAAGCATGCTGCGCCGCATGGCGCCGTGAAGAAGGGCGACGTGGTGCGCGCCGTGATCGTGCGCACCGCCAAGGAGCACGGTCGGCCGGACGGCAGCTACATCAAGTTCGACGAGAACGCCGCCGTGATCGTCGACGACGGGCGCAACCCAAGGGGCACGCGCATCTTCGGGCCGGTGGCGCGCGAGCTGCGCGAGCGGGGGTTCATGAAGATCGTGAGCCTCTCGCCCGAGGTCATCTGAGGGCAGGAGGCGATTCATGCAGCGGGTCAAGAAGGGCGATCAGGTCGAGGTGCTCACCGGCGACGACCGCGGGATGCGGGGCGAGGTGAACTCGGTCGACCAGAGCGCCGGTAGAGTCGTGATTCACGGCGTGCACATCGTGAAGAAGCACCAGCGGCGGACCGGCGGCGTGCGGACGCAGACGGGCATCATCGAGTTCGAGGCGCCGATCGACTTGTCGAACGTCGCCCCTGTGTGCCGGAGCTGCGACAAGTGGACCAGGGTCGCGTACCAGGTGCTTGCGGACGGTCGCAAGGTGCGCATATGCAAGCGCTGCCTGGCGCAGCTCGACTGACGGGGGCAATCACGTGGCTCTGCGAGAGAAGTATCAGAACGACATAGTGCCGGCGCTCGTGGACGAGTTCGGATACTCGTCGCCGATGCAGGTGCCGAAGCTGCAGAAGGTCGTGGTCAACATCGGCATGGGTGAGGCTCTCACCAACGCCAAGTCGCTCGACTACGCGAGCAGCGACCTCAGCACGCTGACGGGGCAGCGCCCGATAATCACCAGGGCGCGGAAGAGCATCGCGACGTTCAAGTTGCGCGAGGACAACCCGATCGGCGTCAAGGTGACACTGCGCGGTCAGCGCATGTACGACTTCCTCGAGCGGCTGATGCGAGTGGCACTGCCGCGCACGAGGGACTTCCGCGGCGTCAGCGCCGACGCGTTCGATGGGCACGGGAACTACACGCTTGGTCTCCGCGAGCAGCTTATCTTCCCGGAGATCGACTACGACAGCATTGACAAGGCGCGCGGGCTCGAGGTCTCGATAGTGACCACGGCCGAGTCCGACGAGGAAGGACGGCGGCTCTTGACCCTTATGGGCATGCCGTTCAAGCGGAACTAGGGGAGCGCGAGCATGGCCAAGACCAGCATGAAGGTGCGCGAGACGCGCCGCAAGTACCCGACACGCGTTCGCAACCGCTGCACGCGATGCGGGCGGCCGCGGGCGTACATGCGCAAGTTCCGCCTGTGCCGAATCTGCTTTCGCCAGTTGGCGCTGGAGGGCAAGATCCCCGGCGTGGTCAAGTCGAGCTGGTAGCTCGGCCCTGCCCGACGGAGCATAGATATGAGTATGTCAGATCCGATTGCCGACCTCTTGACACGCATCCGCAACGCGGGGGAGCGACGTCACGAGTACGTGGTGGTCCCGGCCTCGAACATCAAGGTCGCCATACTGCAGGTCCTGCGGGACGAGGGCTACGTCGACGGCTTCGAGGTTCTCGAAGACGGCGCGCGGCCGGTCATTCGCGTCAACCTGCGGTACGACCAGGAGCGGGAGCCGGTCATCAGCCATCTCGAGCGCGTGAGCAAGCCGGGCCGCCGCGTGTACGCCAAGAAGCGCGACGTACCGTGGGTGCTGTCGGGCATGGGCCTGGCGATCCTCACGACGCCCAAGGGCGTGATGTCAGGCAAGCAGGCGCGCCGCGAGAACGTCGGCGGCGAAGTGCTCTGCTACGTCTGGTAGCGCGCAAGGACTTAGGTGATAACCATGTCACGAATCGGAAAGGCGCCGATCGAGGTGCCGGCCGGAGTCGACGTCAAGATCGACGGCAACAGCGTTACGGTCAAGGGCCCGAAGGGTCAGCTGTCCCGCGAGTTCCACGAGGACATGACCATCGAGCGCGAGAACGGCGCGATCGTCGTGCGTCGGCCGAGCGACGAGCAGCAACATCGGGCGCTTCACGGGCTGACGCGCGCGCTGCTGGCCAACATGGTGATCGGTGTGACCGACGGTTTCGAGAAGACTCTCGAGATCGAGGGCACCGGGTACAGGGCGGAGCCGGACGGTGAAGTGCTCGTGTTGAACCTCGGGTACTCGCACCCGGTGCGCTACTCGCCGCCTGGCGGCGTCAGCTTCGACGTCGAGGACCGCGGCAAGAAGGTGATCGTCCGCGGCATCGACAAGGAGGCTGTCGGCCAGGCAGCAGTTGACATAAGGAGCAAGCGGCCGCCCGAGCCGTACAAGGGAAAGGGCGTGCGCTACCAGGGCGAGTACATCCGGCGCAAGGCCGGCAAGGCCGGGAAGGTGGGTGCGTAATGGCGATGGGCGTATCGGAGCGACGACGCACCGGGCGACTTCGGCGGCACGCGCGCGTGCGCCGCAACCTGCACGGGACGGCCGAGCGGCCGCGCCTGGCGGTGTACCGCAGCCTGCGTCACATATACGCGCAGGTCATCGATGACGTGGCGGCCACCACACTGACGTCGGCCTCGACGCTCGACGCCGGCGAGGGCTTGGCCGGCACCAAGGTCGAGCAGGCGAAGGTGGTCGGGCGCCTGATAGCCGAGCGCGCCAAGGACGCCGGCGTGGACACTGTCGTGTTCGATCGCGGCGGCTATCTCTATCACGGACGGGTACGCGCGTTGGCAGAGGCGGCGCGCGAAGCCGGCCTGAAGTTCTAGGAGCACGACATGGCAGATCAGCGCGGGGGCGGGCGCGAGAGGCGGCGGCAGAAGCGCGAGGAGCCCGAGTTCGACGAGCGAGTGGTCAAGATCCACCGCACGGCCAAGGTGCTGAAGGGCGGGCGTACGTTCCGCTTCCGGGTCGTGGTCGTGGTCGGCGACAACAAGGGGCGCGTCGGTGCCGCCGTCGGCAAGGCCAACGAGGTGCCCGAGGCGATCCGCAAGGGCATGGAGCGGGCCAAGAAGGACATGATCCGCGTGCCGATAATCAACGGCACGATCCCGCACGAGGTGAACAACAAGTACTCGGCGGCCAAGATCATGTTGCGGCCCGCGGCTCCGGGAACCGGCGTGATCGCCGGGCGGGGCGCGCGCGCGGTGCTCGAGGCGGCCGGGGTCAGGAACATCCTGACGAAGACGCAGGGCAGCAACAACGTCCTCAACGTCACGATGGGCACCTTCGACGCCCTCAAGCAGCTGAAGGACCCTGAGGAAGAGGCACGACGGCGCGACCTGCCGGTCGAGCAGGTCATGCCGTTCTGGAGCAAGTACGATGACTAGCGAGAAGTTGCTCCGCATCACGTACGTGAAGAGCAGCATCGGCTACGCGCAGAGGCAGAAGGACACGATCAGGTCGCTGGGGCTGCGCCGCATCGGTGACCAAGTCGTGCAGCCTGACAACCAGGCGGTGCGCGGCATGGTCCGCTCGGTGCAGCACCTGGTGTCCGCGGAGCCGCTGCCTGAGGCGGAAGTCGCCTTCGGCGACGCCAAGAAGGGCGCAGGGAGGAGAGAGTCGTGAGGCTGCACGATCTCGGTCCCGCGAAGGGCGCCGGCAAGAAGAGGCGCCGAATCGCGCGCGGTAACAGTGGTCGCGGGGGCACGTACGCCGGTCGCGGGCGCAAGGGCCAGAAGGCCCGCGCTGGCGGAGGCAAGGCGCCCTACTTCGAGGGCGGTCAGCTGCCGTTCGTTCGGCGCCTGCCGTTCAAGCGCGGCTTCAAGAACATCTTCCGCGTCGAGTACACGCCGGTAGGCGTCGCCGTTCTCGACGAGCGTTTCGACGACGGCGACACGGTGACGCCCGAAGCCCTGGTCGATGCCGGGGTGCTGCGCCACGTGGACGAGCCATACAAGGTCCTCGCCGGCGGCGAGATAACCAAGGCCCTCACTGTGCAGGCGCCGCGCTTCAGCGGCGCCGCGCGGGCGGACATCGAGGCCGCCGGGGGCAGCTGCAGCGACCTCGCGGACGATTATCGACGCGCCGGAATGGGCCGCTCGCACCGGAGGCACCGGTAGAGGGCGCCCTGACCGGGGGAGTCCTACAAGCCCCCCGGTCGGCTCCTTGATGCCTGGAGGCAAACGCGCATGCTCGAGTCGATGACCAATGCCTTCCGTCTGCCCGACCTGCGGCGGCGGCTGCTGTACACGCTGTGGATCCTCGTCGTGTTCCGCCTGGCGGCGCACGTGCCGGTTCCCGGCCTGAACCGCGATGCGCTGGCGGCGATCTTCCAGAGCGACACCGCTGCCGGGCAGATCATCCAGTGGTACAACCTGCTCGCGGGCGGCGCGGTCGAGAACTTCTCGGTCGTGGCCATGGGCGTGTACCCGTACATCACGGCCTCGATCATCATGCAGCTGCTGCAGCCGATCTTCCCGGCGCTCGAGGAGCTAGCCAAGGAGGGCGAGGCGGGGCGGAACAAGCTCAACCTCTACACGTACTGGCTGACGGTGCCGTTGGCCTTGGTCCAGGCGATCGCTCAGGTCACGCTCATCAACAGCTCCGGGCAGTCGCAGGTGCTGGAGTTCGGCGCTGGTTATCCGCTCAACACGATCACGGTCCTCATGGCGCTGACGGCGGGAACGATGTTCGCGCTGTGGCTCGGCGAGCGCATCACCGAGGAGGGCATCGGCAACGGAGTCTCGATCATCATATTCGGCGGCATCGTGTCCGGCATCCCGGCCGGCATCTTCGGCCTGCTGGATTTCCCGATCGCCTTGATCGTCGTGGTCGTGCTTACGATCATCACGATCTTGGCCATCGTCGTGATTCAGGAGGGCCACCGGCGCATACCGGTGCAGTACGGCAAGCGCGTCCGGGGCACGAAGGTCTACGGCGGACAATCGACGTACATCCCGCTCAGGGTCAACAGCGCCGGTATGATCCCGCTGATCTTCGCGAGCTCGCTGCTGCTCTTCCCGGGCCTGATCGGGGGCTTCCTGGCGGGCGCCTCCGGCCTTCCGCAGTGGTTGCAGGACTTCGGCTTCACGCTGCAGGAAGCGTTCAGCTACCAGAGCACGACCTACTTCGTGTTCTACTTCCTGCTGGTGGTGGCCTTCACCTACTTCTACACGGACGTGGTGTTCCGCCAGCAGAACCTGCCGGACACCTTGCAGCGCAACGGCGGCTTCATCCCTGGTATCAGGCCGGGGAAGCGCACCGAGGAGTACCTCAACACCGTCATGCACAGGATCACGGCGGCTGGGGCGCTCTTCCTGGGCATCGTGGCGATCATGCCGTGGTTCGCCGCCGCGCTCACTAACCTCCCGCCGGGCCAGTCGCTGATCATCAGGTCGACCGGGCTCCTGATCGTGGTCGGTGTCGTTCTCGACACCATCAAGCAGCTGGAGGCGCAGCTGCTGATGCGCCACTACGAGGGCTTCATCCGATGATCCTAGTTCTGCTGGGCGCCCCGGGCGCCGGCAAGGGCACGCAGGCGGTCGGCATCGCCGAGAGGCTTGGAGTGCCGCACGTCTCGACCGGTGACCTGTTTCGCGCCAATCTGGCCGAGCGCACGCCGCTGGGCCTCGAGGCCGAGGGCTACATGACGCGCGGCGACCTGGTGCCGGACGACGTGGTGGTTCGCATGGTGCGCGAGCGCCTGGCCGAGGCGGACGCAGCCGCCGGCGCCGTGCTGGACGGGTTCCCCCGGACGGTCGGCCAGGCGGAAGCGCTGGCCGCAATGCTGGCGGAAGCTGGGCGCGCCGCGCCGACGGCCCTGCTGTTGGCCGTGCCGCGGGAGTCGCTGATGCAGCGGCTGACGGGCCGCCGCGTGTGCCGCGACGCCGGTCACGTGTACCACGTCGACTTCAAGCAGCCGGCGACAGCCGGAGTCTGCGACATCGATGGCTCCGAGCTCTACCAGCGGGACGACGACACGCCCGCCACCGTGGCCAACAGGCTTGATGTGTACGATCGCGAGACGGCACCCGTGATCGACTACTTCGCGTCGCGCGGGAGGCTCGTCACCGTCGATGGTGACGCGGGACCGAACGAGGTTGCCGAGCGCGTCGGCGCGGCGATCGAGGATATCGAAGGCGAGTAGGGACTCCGCCGGGCGCTCTGACGGTCCGACGAATCCGCGATTGATTGACCTAGGTGGGGCCGGCGCCTAGAATTATCTGTTGGCCTTTGACTGGACCGGGCGCGCCGTGCCCGAGGGAGAGCAGCCATGAAGGTGCGACCAAGCGTCAAGAAGCGCTGCGAGAAGTGCAAGATCGTCCGCCGACGCGGTCGAGTATACGTAATCTGCAGCAACCCGAAGCACAAGCAGCGGCAGGGCTAGCCGCCGCCGTCAGCGAGCCAGGAGCAGGGAAATGGCACGTATCGCAGGCGTCGATCTGCCGCGCGACAAGCGGTCGGTCATCGCGCTCACGTATATCTTCGGAGTAGGTCGCTCGAAGTCCGAGCAGATCCTCGATCACACCGGGATCGACGGGAACGTCCGGATCAAGGACCTCACCGAGGACGAGGTGCGCCGGCTGCGCGCCTACATCGACGAGAACCTGAAGGTCGAGGGCGATCTGCGGCGCGAGGAGCAGCAGAACGTGAAGCGGCTCCAGGAGATCGGCTGCTACCGCGGCATCCGCCACCGGCGCAACCTGCCGGTGCGCGGCCAGCGCACGCGAACCAACGCGCGCTCGCGCCGCGGCGCGCGCCGGACAGTGCCGGGTCGCCGCCGGTCGGCAGCCAAGAAGTAGTCGGTAACGGGGAGAGAGTCCAAATGGCACGACGAACAGGTCCGCGTCGGGGCGGGCGTCGAACGGTGCGCAAGAACGTGCCGTCGGGTCAGGCGCACGTGAACGCGACGTTCAACAACACGATCATCACAATCACCGACCCGGCCGGCAACACCATCACCTGGGCCAGCGCGGGAACGTCGGGCTTCAAGGGCTCGCGCAAGAGCACGCCCTATGCCGCGCAGCTAGCGGGAGAGCGCGCCGCGCGCCAGGCCATGGACAACGGCATGCGCGAGGTGGACGTCTTCGTCAAGGGTCCCGGACCCGGGCGCGAGGCGGCGATTCGGGCGCTCCAGCAAACGGGGCTGAAGGTCGCGTCGATTCGCGACGTGACGCCGATTCCCCACAACGGCTGTCGGCCGCGCAAGAAGCGGCGGGTGTAGCTCCTCTCTCGTTGCAGGGAGCCAGCCGGACGTTGCGTCCGGGAAAGGTGGTTGGGTTGGAAGCGAAGACCTTGGAGCAGACGCACATGGACGTCACGCGGGATACCGAGCGCTACGCGCGCATCGTGATCAGCCCGCTTGACGGCGGCTACGGCACGACGCTGGGCAACGCGCTGCGACGCGTGATGCTCTCGAGCCTTCCGGGTGCGGCCGTGACCAGCGTGAAGGTCGCCGACGTCTACCACGAGTTCTCGACGATCCCGAACGCCCGCGAGGACACGACGCGGCTAATCATCAACCTCAAGCAGGTGCGGTTCCGGCCCCTGAGCGACGATCCGGACGCCGAGTGGCGACTGTCGCTGGTGGCGTCGGGCGAGGGGCTCGTCACGGCGGCAGACATTGTCTTGCCGCCGGATCTCGAGATCATGAACCCGGAGCAGCCGCTGCTAACGCTGGACTCGCACGATGCCGACGTGCAGCTGGAGCTGACGGTGCAGCTCGGCACCGGCTACTCGCCCGCTGAGGAGCGCGGCAAGCTGGCCATCGGCGAGCTGCCCGTGGACGCGGTGTTCAGCCCCGTGCGCCGGGTGTCGTTCAACGTGACCAAGACCCGCGTCGGCCAGCTGGCCGACTACGACAGCCTCACCATGGACGTCTGGACCGACGGCACGGTGGACCCGCCCGAGGCGCTGCGTGAGGCGTCGGGCATTCTGGCAGACCGATTCAAGTACATCGCTACCTATGGCGAAGAGGTGCCGGAGGAGGAGGTCGTCGAGGGCGACGGCATCCCGATGCCGGTGTACGAGACGGCCATCGAGGAGCTGGACCTGTCGGTCAGGGCGTACAACTGCCTCAAGCGCGCCGGGCTGACCCGTGTTGGCGAGATCCTGGAGCGCATGGCGCAGGGAGACGAGGAGATGCTCGTCATACGCAACTTCGGCCAGAAGTCGCTCGACGAGCTGAAGGAAGCCCTACAGCAGAAGGGATTCGACGAATACCTGGAGCCTACGCCAATGGCGAGCGACGTCGAGTCGGAGCCGGCGGAGGACACTGACGAGGACTCGGACGAGGACTCGGACCCGGACTCGGACGAAGGGGAATAGGCGATGGGCCACGCCAAGGCAGGCCGCAAGCTCGGCCGCAAGAGCGCGCACCGGCGCGCGATGTTCAGGAACCTCATGACGGAGCTGTTCCGTCACGAGCGGATCAAGACGACTGAGCCGAAGGCCAAGGCGGTCAGGGCCGAGGCTGAGCGGATCATCTCCCTGGCCCGACGGGGTGATCTGCACTCTCGACGGCTGATTCAGCGCGAGATCCACGATCGGGCGATCGTGGACAAGCTGATGCACGTGATCGGTCCCGACATGGCCGACCGGCCGGGCGGATACACGCGGATCATTAAGCTGGGCGCGCGCCACGGCGATGCGGCGCCGATGGTCTACATCGAGTTGGTCGACTAGGCGCGACCCTCGTCGGCTCGCTGGCAGTGCGCCTCCGCTGCGCAGTTGAGTACGACGGCACCGATTTCGCCGGCTGGCAGCGCCAGCTTAGAGCGAGATCGGTGCAGGGAGCGTTGGAGGAGGCAATCGAGGCCGTCACCGGTGAGAAGGTGAACGTGGTGGGCGCGGGGCGCACGGACGCCGGCGTGCACGCCACCGGCCAGGTAGCGCACTTTGACACGGAATGGGACCGCTCGACGGAGGAGCTCGGCCGCGCGCTGAACGCGGTGCTGCCGCTCGACTGCGCGATCCGGGAGCTGGGGGCGGCGCCCCCGGGCTTTCACGCGCGGCACAGCGCGACTGGTCGCGCATACGCCTATACGGTGTGGGTGGGGCGCGCGAGGTCGCCGCTGCTGCGGCGCACGGCGCTGCACGTTCTCGCGGCGATCGATCCGGGGCTGATGCAGGACGCCGGGCGTCGACTCGTCGGCGAGCACGACTTCGGCGCGTTCGGTCAGCCGATGTCGCCCGGCGGATCGACGGTTCGGCGGCTGACGCGGCTCGACGTGCGCCAGGTCGGCCGGCGGGTGATCGTGGAGCTGGAGGCCAACGCCTTCCTGCGCCACCAGGTGCGGCGAACCGTTGGCCTGCTGCTCGACGTGGGCCGGGGGGCCATCGCGCCGGACGAGGTCGATCGCGTCGTGGCCCGGTTGCCGGACGCACCGGTGCCGCGGCGCGTGCCGGCTTGCGGGCTGGTGCTCGTCGCGGTGAGCTACGACGGGGACGACCGGGTCGAGCGCGGCGCGGCGGACCGCCGGAGCGAGCGCGGTGAGGCCGGCGGTCCCCGGAGCGCCGCGGCTGATGGAGAGGGCGAAGGCCTTGGCGGCGCGGCCCCGGGCCGGACAGCGGAACCAATGTCACGTGATCGGAACACGGAGTGAATGGTGAAGACACATACGCCTAGCGAATCGAACATCGAGCGCCGTTGGTGGCTCGTCGACGCCGAGGGGCAGACCCTCGGTCGCATGGCGACCAGGGTCGCGTCGGTGTTGCGGGGCAAGCACCGAGCCGACTTCAGCCCGCATCTCGATCTCGGCGACTACGTCGTCGTGATCAACGCGGACAAGGTCGCCGTGACCGGGCGCCGGCTCGAGCAGAAGATGTATCACCGGCACTCCGGATACCCGGGCGGGTTGAGCTCGGAGACGCTGGACGAGCTGCTGCGGCGCCAGCCGGAGCGCGTCGTGCACCTGGCGGTCAAGGGGATGCTGCCCCGCAACCGCCTCGGTCGGCGCATGTTGGGCAAGCTGAAGGTCTACCGCGGGGCGGAGCACCCGCACGCGGCCCAGTCGCCGCAGCCGCTGGACCTGGCCGCCGTGCCGAATGCTGCTCAGCTGGCGGCCGCGTCCGCCGCGACCAAGGTCGAGGAGAGTGAAGCATGAGCGATGGAGAGTTCTACTACGGGCTAGGCCGGCGCAAGACGTCGTCCGCCCAGGTGCGGCTATACCCGGTCGGCGAGGGCTCGGTGGTCGTCAACGGCAAGCCGATGGAGGAGTACTTCACGCGGCGCCGCGATCGTGACGCTGTACTCGGACCGCTCAACGCGGCCGGCCTCGGCGGGTACTCGGTGACCATCGTCGTCATCGGCGGCGGCGTCACGGGGCAGTCGGGCGCGGCGATGCAAGGCATCGCCCGGGCGCTCGTCAAGGCCAACCCGGAGCTGCGCGGCGTGCTGCGCCGCGGCGGCTACCTCACCCGCGACCCGCGCGAGAAGGAGCGTAAGAAGCCCGGGCTCAAGCGGGCGCGTAAGGCGCCGCAGTACACCAAGCGCTAGAGCGCGGCGGGCGCCGCCGCTCACGCCGGCGGTACACAACTCGAGCAGGCTCGTCCTGGTGGCTGCGTCCGCCTGGGCGGGCCTGCTGCTTTCGCTGTTGCGCGAGCGAGGAGTCGCGCCGCCGGTCGCATCTGGCCGGCGGCGCTGGCGGTCGCCGAGGCCCACCCGGGGGCCGTCAGTCGCCCAGGCTGCCCAGCGCGGCGGTGACGGCGTCCTCCGGCGTGAGACTCGCGAGGTCCGCGCCAGGCATCGCGAGCAGGACCAGGAACTCGCGATTGCCGGCCGCGCCCGTTATCGGCGATGCCGCGGCGCCGCCTACGAGCCAGCCGCTGTCTGCTGCGTGATCGAGAAGGTCGAGCAGGACCTGCCGGTGCACCTGCGCGTCACGCACGATCCCGCCGCGCCCCACCTGGTCGCGACCTGCTTCGAATTGCGGCTTGACGAGGGCGATCGCCGCGCCGTCGTCGCGAAGGAGCGGACGCACCGACGGTAGGACGCGGCGCAAGGAGATGAACGCGACGTCGATGGTGGCCAGGTCCACGGGCCTGGGCAGGGCCTCGAGGGAGCGCACGTCCGTTCGTTCCATGCTGACCACCCGGCTATCGCCCCGCAGGCGCCAAGCGAGCTGCCCGCGCCCGACGTCCACTGCGTAGACCAGCGCTGCACCGCGCTGCAACAAGACGTCGGTGAAGCCGCCGGTCGACGCCCCTACGTCGAGGCACACGCTGCCCGACGGGTCGATATCGAACGCGTCGAGCGCGGCGGCTAGCTTGTAACCGCCGCGGCTGACGTAGGGCGCGGGGGCGCGGACCGCCACCTCCGCGTCGGCGCTGACCGTCATGCCCGGCTTGTCGAGCAGCCGGCCATCCACGGTGACCTCACCGGCGCGGATCAGCGCTTGCGCCTTCGAGCGCGTCTCGGCCAGGCCTCGCTCTACCAGGAGGACGTCCAGGCGCGCTTTGCGCTTGCTCGGCACGAGCGAACTCTACACGCGGCGGCGGTGCGCGTCCACGGTGTCCCGACGGTGAAGCTCCACGGTCCCCGGAGGCGGGAGTGCGCCATGTCCGGCGGCGAGCGTCCACGGGGCCCGGCCGGCTGGTTGACCTGGCCTGGGCCACTT
This sequence comes from Anaerolineae bacterium, assembly GCA_046259645.1. GTDB lineage: Bacteria > Chloroflexota > Anaerolineae > Epilineales > Epilineaceae > JBJYWW01. The sequence goes on along the minus strand of JBJYWW010000135.1, from coordinate 193 downwards.
CCTAGAATTCTCGCTCGTGACCACCAGCGAAGCCAGACGCACACCAGTCAGGGCACTCATCGTGGCGCTGCGCCCGCGCCAGTGGATGAAGAACGTGGTCGTGTTCGCCGCTCTGGTCCTCACGGGCCAGCTCGGCGACCCGGAGTTGAAGGCCGCGACCATCGAGGCGTTCGTGCTCTTTTGCGCCGCGTCG
>JBJYWW010000134.1:2405-4709 GCA_046259645.1 Anaerolineae bacterium | reverse complement strand
CACGCGCATGGCGATTCCCTGCGCGGGCCGTCGACGCGCCGCTAGGCTGCCGACGAGTCTCAGTCTATCATCGCGTCAGCGCCCTTCGAACCTTTCGTGCCGATGGGCGTTACGTAGGGCATAGGGCCGGGGTGACTGCCCATGTCACAAAGCCCGCCCGTCAACGTACGTGCATACTGGGAAGGAATGCGTCCGTCCCGTGTTGTATGATGTAGGGAGCGCCGTGGGACGGCGCCGACTGAGTGTGTTCGGCGAACGGCATCCAGCTTGGGGAGAGGCATGCGCAATGCCCGGTTCGGGCATGCGCGCTACGGGCAGGCCAGTCAGTGCTTGCTCGGGAGTTATCGATAGTCTCATCTGTGCAAGGAGCTGTTCATGACTGCGCGCAAGCTGTACGCGTTGAGCATGGTGATGGCCATCGCCGTGCTCATGGGAGTGCTCGGCATCGCGCTAGCGCCAGGGGCCCCTGGCGTCGAGGCGCGAGTGCCGGACGCGGCCGTACCGCACCAGGCTGACGAGCCCGAGGCCAGCACGTGCACGATCGACCTCTCGAAGTGGGTCGACCCGGACCACGTGATCCTCGGCGGTACTACTGACGTCACGCTGGTCGTCAGCGGCACCTGTCCGGCTAAGCCGCTGCCGGTTGACTTGGTGATCCTCGCGGACGAGTCCACGTCGATGACCCGGGCGCAGAACCCGGGCGGCGATCCGTTCCCGACGATGCCACCGGAGCCCACGGGCACGCCGGACCTAGAGACGCCGCCTGTAGTGACGCCACCGACGGGCGGTGAGCGCACGCCGGACCCGCGCGAGGGCGAGCCGCCGTTCTGCCACCCGAGCGGCAACTTCGAGGCGACACCGTCGCCGACGCCAACGCGGCGTTGGCCACCGTGGCGAACGCCGACGCCCGAGCCACCGTCCGGCCCCAAGCCGACGCCCATCGGCGAGTACGCCGGCTCGTCGGACCAGATCCGGGAGATCCAGTCGTGGGTCAGCGACTTCCTCGGCCGGCCCGAGATCGAGCGCGACTTCGCCAGCGGTCGGCTGCGGATGGGCTTCGTGGCCTTCAGTGACCGGGCGCGCATCAGGCAGGAGCTGTCGGATGACCCGGGCGACATCGAGTCGGCCGCGCGCCGCATGCGCGGCAGCGGTGTCACGCGGATCAACCTGGGTACGCGTGAGGTCGAGCGCATTCTGATGGGTGACGGGGCGCGACTGGAGCAGGGCGACGAGGGCCGCATCAAGGTCGTGATCATCCTGTCGGACTTCGAGTTCTGCCAGCGCGACATGCAGCGCTTCGACAGAGACGTGTACGTGTTCACCGCCGGCTTCGACGTCCGCGACTACGACAGGCCCAAGATGTTCGACATGGCCACCGGTCGCGAGTACGTCTCCGAGCGACACCAGGTGCGCGACACGATTCAGTACTACGAGCCGCTGGCGGTCGGCGGCATGCCGGTCGCGATCGACCAGATGACCGTGCAGGACAGGCTCGACGACCGGATGTCGCTGCTGCCCGACACCGTGGACCCGCCGACCGTGACCATCACGGGGCAGCTGCTCGAGTGGCAGTTCGATGCACCGACGCTGCCCATGACGCTGGGCTACACGGTTGAGCCGCTGATGGGAGGCGGTCTCATCAGCGTAAGCCAGCAGGCAGGCGCGGTGTGGGTCGACAGCGAAGCGGGCGCCGGCTCGGGCGACTTCCCGGATGTGGCGGTGTGGGTGGACATTCACACGGAGACACCGACGCCGACGGCAACCGACACTCCGACTCCGACACCAACGGACACGCCCACGGCCACGCCGACTGCGACGCCGGCCGACCTGTACCTGCCGATCACGTTCAAGATCTGGCCGGAGGTTCTGCCGACGCCCACCATCTGCGTGCCTGAGCTGCAGAAGATGGACGTGGCGCTGGTGATCGATACATCGACGAGCATGAGCAACTCGACCCAGGAGGGCGGCAAGCCCAAGATCGACGCGGCCATCGAGGCTGCCCAGGAGCTGGTGTCGATGCTCAAGCCGGCGGACCAGACCGCGGTAATCGGCTTCAACGTCGACGCGACCGTCGTCCAAACGCTGACCACCGACAAGGCGCTGGTGGCGAGCGGCCTCCAGTCGCTGACCGCGACGCAGGCGCAAGGCACCAGCATCGACGCGGGCCTCCGGGCCGGGCTCGAGGAGCTTTCGAGTGAGAGGCGCCAGGTGGGCAGCCACCGTGTCATCGTGCTGGTCACCGACGGCGTCCAGACCGGTCCGGGCGGCGAGGAAGCCGTCAGGCAGGCGGCCCAGGAGATCCAC
>JBJYWW010000134.1:0-2395 GCA_046259645.1 Anaerolineae bacterium | reverse complement strand
ACGACGCCGGCGTGACGCTGGTGACCATCGGCCTCGGCAGCGACGTCGACGACGAGCTGCTGGAGTCGATCGCCACCGAGCCGCGGTACTACTTCAAGGCGCCGAACGCCGAGGATCTGGTGGCTATCTACCGCGAGATCGCAGTGGTCATTCCCTGTCCATAAGCGGCTCAGGTAGGTTGGCTCGCTAGACGGCGGGGCGGGGGCCAGCGGCTCCCGCCCCGCTCGTTCGGGCCCTGACGGCGGTTCGGCTGCCCGGCCTTGCGGACTTGGGGCGCCGGGACTCGCGGCCTGCGCCGTCCGCCGGGCAGCGGGTCACGCGGCCCGCGCCGTCCGCCGGGCGCCGCACTTCCGCGCAACGCACCGGCCAGGCCGTTGACGGTCGAGTCGCCGGGCGCTAGGCTTCTGACTTCCGAGAGCGACCGCCGTGGACAGCGACAGGACGATTCCGGGTAGGCCGATGGACGACATACGCGCCGACAAGCTGCAATCGCCTTTCCTGCGCGAGATCGTGGAGCGTGGGCTCGTTCACCAGTGCACCGACGTCGCCGCGCTCGACGAGCTGTTGAGCGATGGGCCGGCAGCCGCTTACATCGGCTTCGACTGCACTGCGCCCTCGCTGCACGCCGGGAGCCTGGTGCCGATCACGTTGCTGCGCGTGTTGCAGAAGCACGGGCACAAGCCGATCGTCGTGCTGGGCGGCGGCACGACGAAGATCGGCGATCCGTCGGACAAGGACGAGCAGCGGCCGCTCCTGTCCGACGAGGTCATCGCCGCGAACAAGGCCGGCATCAAGAGCGTGCTGGAGAAGTACCTGACGTTCGGCGACGGTCCGTCGGACGCGGTGGCCGTGGACAACGCCGAGTGGCTGGAGCCGTTGCGCTACCTGGACTTCCTGCGCGACGTCGGCTCGCACTTCACGATCAACCGCATGCTCTCGTTCGAGAGCGTGAAGCGGCGGCTCGACCGCGAGCAGCCCATGACGCTGCTCGAGTTCAACTACATGGTCCTGCAGGCCTACGACTTCGTGCAGCTCGGCGATCGCTTCGGCTGCCGCCTGCAGATGGGTGGCTCCGATCAGTGGGGCAACATCGTCAACGGCGTCGAGCTGGCGCGGCGGATCGATGGTCAGACGTACTTCGGGCTGACGGGGCCGCTGCTGACCACGGCGTCCGGCGACAAGATGGGGAAGACCGCCGCCGGCGCCGTGTGGCTCGACGCGGAGCGGTTCTCGCCGTTCGACTTCTGGCAGTATTGGCGCAACGTCGACGACGCCGACGTGGGTCGGCTGCTCCGGGCGTTCACCGACCTACCGGCCGAGCGGATCGCCGAGCTCGAGGCGCTCGAGGGTCAGGAGCTGAACGAGGCCAAGAAGGTGCTCGCGAGCGAGCTGACCGCGATGTGTCACGGTCCGGCGGCGGCGGCGGCTGCCGCGGAGACCGCCCGGCAGACGTTCGAGGAGGGCCAGCTCGACTCGGGCCTGCCGACGGTCGAGCTACCGCGAGGCGAGCTCGCGGACGGGATCAGGGCCTACGAGCTGCTGAGGCTCGCCGGGCTCTGCACGACCGGAGGCGAGGCGCGCCGCCTCGTCAGCCAGGGCGGCGGCCGGGTCAACGACGAGGTGATAGCGGACCCGCTTCAGCCCATCACGAACGCCGACTTGACGGACGAGGGTGTGATCAAGGTCTCGGCCGGCAAGAAGCGACACGTCTTGATCAAGCCGGTCTAGCGCCGCCCCGCCGCCCCGCCGCCTTCGCCGCGTTTCCGTTCTCGCCGTGGCCGACCCGGCCACCGCTGCTCCCGGCCTCGTCCCCGCCCCCGCCTCCACCTCCGGTGGTCGCGCGTCCGGTGCCCCCCGCCTCACCGCCGTTCGCCGCCGGCTCCTGCTCCATGGCGGCCAGCTGCTCGGCCAGGGCCTCGATCGCCACTCGCTGCTTGCGGTAGAGGTCGGACTCGCTCATTGCCAGTCGGTTGGCGATGTCGCGCACCCGCAGGCCGCGCACGAACTTCAGCTCGAGGATGTTGTACATCAGCCATTGGGGGCCGGTGGTGCTGCGCTCGCCCTCGGGCTTGAGTCGGTCGAGAGCCTGGTCGAGGACCTCGCGCATGGCCTTGGCCGCGTTGTAGTCGTTGGCTTCGAGGGCGTCGCCCACCACCTGGAGGCCGAGCAGGGGGCTCTCGGTCAGCTTGGGGCCGCCCCAGTAGTGCGACAGCGCGTCCTTTACCCAGGCCGGGAAGTCCGGGTCGAAGAGCGGGTTGGCGTCGATTGCGGTCAGCGCCGCGTCCTCGCCGCCGCGCTCCAGGACACCCTTCAGCCGGTGGATGCCCTCTAGCTCGGGCGCCAGCTCGCGCAGCGCCCCGATCACGCGCTGCTGCACGACGCGGTCCTCGAGGGC
>JBJYWW010000133.1:0-6206 GCA_046259645.1 Anaerolineae bacterium | reverse complement strand
AATGCGCCGACGTCGCCGGTCTCGCCGGACGGCCCGCCATGCCACGGGAACTCGCCCGCAGCGCCGGCACCGCCGTAGCCCGGCACCGGCGGCGCCACCGCCGTTATCGCGCCGGTCGGACGGTAGCGGCTGTAGAAGATGTCGCGCGTGGTCTCGCCGTCTCGCGTGACGACCCGGGTGACGGTTACCATCGCGCCGCTTCGCGCCAGCTCGACCACGCGGGTCTCGCCCGGCGCCAGCTCCGGGTCGATCTCGGTCGTTGGCTCCGGCGGCGGCACCTCGTCGGTGACCACGGGGCCGATGAGGTCCACCTCGCGCCCGGTGTCGGGGCCGTAGATACGGAACGTCGCCGTAGCGGCCAACGGATCCGTCTCGGTCTCGATCAGCAGCCACCCGTCCGTATCGTTCGTGAAGATGAAGTCGACCTCGGGGCTGTATACGGTCGCATCCAGGCCCACAATCGACTGCTGCTCGTAGTAGCCGACGCGGTAGCCGTGCGGATAGCGCTCCACGATGGGCAAGCCGGACCAGAAGACAGTGCGGAAGAGAGTGGTCGACACCTGGCAGACGCCCCCGCCGATTCCGTCGGTGGTCGCGCCGTCCATGATCACCAGCGTCTCCTCGTAGCCCTCTTCCTCAGTGATGTCGCCGACGTTTGCGTTGAACGAGAACTCAGCGCCCGGCTCCACCAGCAGCCCGTCGAACTTGGCGGTTGCTATGCCGATGTTGTGAATCCGCCCAGCGGACGAGCCCGAGTAGTGGCTGGTCTCTTCGTCGATCAGCCGGACGATGCCCAAGTCGGCCGCCTTGGCGTCATCGGGCACCGCGAGCGGCTGCTCCGTGACCGCGAGCGGCGTGTGCCGCATCCCGCTCCGGCCAGCCTCCAGTACGCTCTCCACGGTGCCGTCGAGATCGAGGCGGCGTTCCGTCTCGCCCGGCTGGACGAGCACTAGCTCCCCGCCGCTGTCGTCGAAGTGGAAGCGCGGCAGCTTGGCCGTGCGCGACACTACGTCGGCGGCGGGGGCGAGCCACTGCGCGAAGCGCTCGCGGTCGATGTCCAGCGCGACCGTGCGGTCGACGCGCTTCGTGGTCAGCATGGATCCCAACGTAGGCGGATCGAGGCGCCATTCGTGATCGTCGATCTCGAGGATCACGTCGGCCGCCAGCAGCGCGTCGGCTGCATCCATGGCGGCGCTGGCGTCCGTGACGGCCGGCTCGATAGTCGAGCTAGGCAGGGCGAGATCGCGGATCGGCCACTGCCCGGCGGCCGCCCGGGCGAGCAGCGCGTCGACTGCGCCGTCGACGTTGATCGCGCGCCCCGGACGCGGAACGGTCTGGCTGACCGTCAGACCCTCGATGGCCAGCGACGCGTCCTCCGCTGGCACGTCGAATGTGTCGGCCACGCCCTCGACGGCCCTCCGCACGACCTCGGCATCGGCGACCACGATGGGCCGCACGTCGCTCCCGCGCAGCCGCGCCTGCACCATGGCCCGCAGCGACAGAGGCAGGGCGCCGCGCCGACCGACGGCGTACGCCTCGGCGACAGTGGCCCGCATGTCGTAGGCGAGGCCGGCGTCGGCCGGCGCCAGGGTCCACTCGGCGCCGTCGGCGACCAGCGTCACAGGCGCGTCCGGGTCGATCCCCGCGGCGACCAGCGCCGCCTGCGCCTCGTCCGGGGTCAGGCCGCCGACCTCGACACCGGCGACGGTCACGCCGGGCTGGACGCGGCCGCGACTCGTGAGGCGAAGTGCGCCGACCCCGACGATGATGGCCATCAACAGGAACAGCAGCGGCAGCCACAGGCTTGCGAGCCCGATTCCGCGCGGGCGCGATGAGTGCTGTACCGGGGGTCTGGGATTGGGGGTCATGATCCTCGGGCTGTCCTCGGCTGATTGCCGCTCTGGAAAGCTGCTCTCGCGCTCGGATATCGTCGCGGGTCGGCCTTTCGTTACTGCGCGGGCGGCGCGGCTTCCAGCATCGCTCGCGCCGCCTCGACAACGCCAGCGACTGGGACCGTCCGCTCAACCCGCAGCCGCAGATCGCGCAGCGTGGCCGTGCCTGCCGCTACCTCGTCCGGCCCGCAGATAGCCAGAAGCGGGATCTGACGGCGCAGCGCGTAGCGGATCTGGTCGCCTAATCGATCGACGTCCAAGTAGAGCTCCGTCCGCAGCCCAGCTTCACGCAGCAGCTGCGCCAGCCGCACCGCGGCGCCGGTGGTGGGCTCGTCGAACCGCGTGACGAGCACCTCCGGCGTCGGCCCGTCCACCTCCGGCGGGAACAGCTCCGTCTCGTCCATGGCGAGGACGAGCCGATCGACGCCGAAGCTTGTGCCGACGGCCGGCAGATCGCGCCCGAACTGGCTCATCAGGTTGTCGTACCGTCCGCCGCTCAGGATCGAGCCGATCGGCAGGCTCTCGATAACGGTCTCGAAGATCGTGCCCGTGTAGTAGTCGAGGCCGCGGACCATGGCGAAGTCGACGGCGATCTTGGTGGTAGGCACACCGAAGTCCTCGAGGGCCTGGAGCAGCTCCCGCAGCTCACCGATGCCCTCGCGAGCGCCGGGGGCGTCGCCGAGCTCCGACTCGAGCTCCCTGAGCAGGCCCATGTTGTCGCCCGACAGCGAGAGCAGCGCGAGCAGCCGCTCGACGACTTCGTCCGGGATCTGCCCGGCGTCCGGCGCCAGCGCCCGCAGCGCCTCGATGCTCTCACCCACCAACCGCGCCTTCGCCGACGCGATCTCCTCCGCGGCGACGCCATCAGCCTGCGGCCTTGCGCACAGCGACTCCAGGAACTGGTCGACGGCGGGTGCGTAAGCCGCTGCCCGCTCGGACGGAACCGACTCCGCCAGAGCCTGGGCGAGGTCGGCGGCGAGCCGGTCGCGGTCAGCCTGGCCGCGCATCCAGCGTCCGACGGCCTGCCGCTCTCGATGCACCAGATCGCCTGGCACACCGACGGCCCGCAGCTCCTGGCGCACGCCCTCGAGGCCGATCTTGTCGCGCTTGTCGATCGCGCGGTACAGCCCCGGCAGCACCGACTCCGGCACGCCGGCGTACCGCCCGACGGCCAGCAGGACCTTGCGGTTGTTGACCATGGTCAGGTGATCGGGGAAGCCCAGCCGTTCGAGCGCCGTGGCGACTATCGTGATGATCTCGGCGTCGGCCAGCATGCTGGAGCTGCCCACGATGTCGACGTCCGCCTGCAGGAACTCGCGATAGCGTCCGCGCTGCGGCCTCTCCCCACGCCACACGGCCGCCACCTGGTACCTCTTGATGGGCTTCGATAACTCGTCGTAGGACCCGGCCACGCGCGCAAGCGGCACCGTCAGGTCGTAGCGCAGCGCCAAGTCGTCCTTGCCGCTCAGCCCCGCGCGGTAGATCAGCCGCTCCGCGTCAGGGCCGTACTTACCCAGCAGGGTGTCGGCGCGCTCGATCGCGGGGGTGTCAAGCGGCTCGAAGCCGTAGGCGAGGAAGATGTCGCGCAGCACGTCGAGCACGTGTTGCCGGCGTCGCATGTCCCCGGGCAACGCATCGCGTGTGCCACGCGCCGGCTGTGTGCTCCCCGCTGCCATGATCTCGCCCTCCGTCAGAGGCTCCCGCCACCAGATATGTCGAAGGCGCGGTCGCCTGCGGCCGCGCCAGCCCGTGGCGGCTGCGCGGCGTGCTTGGTGCCGCGCCCGCCGTCATGCCCCCACGGGGATTCGAACCCCGGTCTTCACCTTGAAAGGGTGATATCCTAGTCCCCTAGACGATGGGGGCAGCCCGACCGATTCTAGCAGCCGGCCCTAGGGGGGTCAACGGATTTCCGGCCCCGCGGCGGCTACTCGGCGGCCAGCAGCCCCGCAACGCCTGTCCGCTCCCGAATCGGCAAGAGGAACACCGGGCCGGTCGCGTTTCGAATCACGCGCAGAGCCACGCTGCCGACGACGAGCCCCTCGATCCCACCGAGCCCGTGCGTTGCCATCATGACCATGCTCACGTTCTCGGATTCGGCGCACCTCAGGATCGTGCGCGCCGGACCGCTGCCCGTGACCAAGCCTCGGGCGTCGAGACCCTCGGCCTTGAGGGAGCCCACGACCTGCTCCAGGTAGTGCACCGCCTTCTCCTCGGACTGCCGACGCATCTCGCCCACGATGTCGGCTAGAGGCCCGTACGTGTTGGGCTCGGGCACCGGCGGCACGGTCAGCGCGATGATCTCCGTGCCCATCTCGTGGCCCAGCGCCCTGGCGTAGGGCAGCATCCGCTCTGCGAAGTACGAGCCGTCCAGGGCGACCAGCACGCGCCGCATCGCCGCCTGCAGGAGGACGTCGCCGGCAGGCGGAACGTTCTCCTGCGGGCTCGTCACGATGAGCGGCAGGTGCGCGCGCTGGATCACCTCGCGCGCGGTGCTGCCCAGCACGAAGCTCGACAGCCCGGAGCGCCCGCGGGACACCAGGCTGAGCGAGTCGCAAACCAGGTCGGCCTCCGCATCGAGTAGGCACTCGTAGACGGCGCCAGACCGGACCTCGACAGAGCAGTCGATACCCAGGGCCGAGATCCGCTCGCACCAGCCTATGAGGTACGCGGTGCGCTCCGCGGCGACCTCGGGTCCCGGGCCCGGCATCGCTATGTCGTCGCCGACGACGCTGATCAGCGTGAGCTTGCCGTCGGTCGCCTTCATCATCGAGATGGCCAGCGGCAGCGACTGCTCGGACACGTCCGACCCGTCCAGCGAAACCAGCATGTGCCGCAACTCGATCGGGTCCGTCGTCAGCGCCACGCCCAGGGCGTCAGGCGTTGCCACTGCGACCGGCGGCGCGTCGACGACGAGCACTTGCTCCTCGGGCACTCCAAGGGCGCGCTGCCCAGGACCGAAGCCGCCCCACGCGGCCTCCTCCAGCTCGCCGAGGCGCTCCTGTAGCGGCGACGGGTCGCCGAGGCGGGACCGGAAGTACGTGAAGGCCACGAATAGGGCCGGCACGAGCACGAAGTACGTCCACGCGCCCTCGCGGAAGCGCTCGTAGAAGATGACGACGGTCGCGACCGTGGTCAGGGCGGCGGCGATCGAGGCGCCGCTGAGCGTGAACGCATGGCCCCAGTCGTGGCTGACACGCAGGAAGCGGATGAGCCGCTTGGACGCGGCCCAGCCGGTCATGCTCAGGAGGATGAAGACGCCGGCGGCGTAGATGGCCAGGTAGGTGGACTCCTCGGTGCCCGCGATCGCGAACAGCAGGCAGCACACCGCGACCTCGAGCCAGACGGGCTTGTCGGCGACGCCGAACTCGTTGGGCCGACCGAACCAGTCCGGCACGTAGTGCCTGGTCGCGAGACCTAGTGCCAGGTTCTGCAAGCCCTGGGCGCTCGCCGCCGACGCCGACAGCAGCACGGCGATCGCCACCACCGTGCCGGCGTAGGCCACCGGTGTCGGCAGGAGGTAGTCCATCGTCTGGGTGAACACCGAGACCTCGTCGCCGATGTAGGGGTCAGCCACGTGGAATATCGCTGGGCCGACCACTAGCATCGTGACGCCGGCCGTGCCCATGATGATCAGCAGGCTGCCGAATGCCTTGTGCGCCTTGTCGGCTGCGCTCCCTGAGTAGGCCGCGACGAGGTTGGCGAAGACCTCTATGCCGGTCATGACGGCCAGGATCCGCACGTAGCCGCCGATGGTGAAGGACAGGAACGAATCGCCGGTGGTCTCCTTGGCGTGCGCCAACACTTCCCTTGAGGCGCCCTCCAGGGTCGCTGGATCGATGGGCGGCGTGGGACTGAGCGAGAACGCCTGCAGGTCGAATCGGGGCAGGATCGAGAAATCGAACGCGCCGGTGATGTGCCTGACGATCGTGGCGATGACCATCAGCCATAGCAGGACCAGCACTCCGGCAGTGGCCGGTCCGAACGCCCGTGCCGCCGCCTTGGGGCCCCTATTGACGATCCAGCCGGTCGCGATGCTCAGCACGACGGCGATCGCGAGCCGCCCGAATCCGTGAACCCCCAGGAACGGGTGGTTGAGCACAGGCGCCCGGTCGGCCATGAACGTGACGAGGGCCGACATGCTGACGAGGAAGGTCAGCGTGTACTCGATGAACGTGATGCCCGCGTTGATCTTGACGGCCCATGGGCCGAACTCCTCCTCGCTGAGACCGGTGCCGCCGCTGCCGTCCGTCACCCAGCGCATGACCAGGCGGTACATGGCGGAGACCATGGCGATCGGGAACTCGACCAGCCACA
>JBJYWW010000132.1:0-6238 GCA_046259645.1 Anaerolineae bacterium | reverse complement strand
TTCGGTCTGCTCGCAATGCGGCTGGGCCTGGTCCCGTTCTGGATCCTGCTCGACAAGGAGCTGGTCAAGCAGCCTTTCGCCGTGCAGTTCCGGCGCCGGCTCGAGATGCTGGGTCCCACCTACATCAAGCTCGGCCAGATACTGAGCCTTCGCGACGACCTGCTGCCCTCGTCCATCACGGAGGAGCTGCAGGCGCATCTGCTCGACCAGCTGCCGGCAGTGCCGGTGGACCGTCTGCGACAGATCATCGAGAACGACCTGGAGCGACCGGCCGGGGAGATGTTCGCGCACATCGACGCCGTGCCGCTGGGCTCGGCGTCCCTCGCTCAGAGCCATCGCGCCACGCTTCACAGCGGCGAGGACGTAGTGCTGAAGGTGCTGAAGCCGTGGACGCGCGAGACGGTCCAGCGCGACACGATGCTGCTGCGACTGGCCGGCATGGCGATGCAGCCGTTCCTCAGCCGCTACCAGCCCAAGCGGCTCATCGACGAGTTCGCGTCGTACACGCGGCGCGAGGTCGACCTGCGCTTCGAGGCCGACAACGCCGAGACGTTCGCCGCCAACTTCGTGTCCGAGCCGGACGTGCGCTTCCCGGCGGTCTTCAGGGACTTCAGCAACCGCGACGTCTTGTGCATGGAGTACTTCGGCGGGGCGAAGCCGGACCCGGGGTACTTCGAGTCGCTGAAACCGCGCGACCGGCAGAAGCTCATCGACTTGGGCATTGGCACGATCGCGAAGATGATCCTCCGCGACGGCTTCTTCCACGCCGACCTGCACCCGGGCAACTTGGTCGTGTTCGAAGATGCGAGCCTGGGCTTCATCGACCTCGGAATGGTCGGCCGGTTCGGCAACGAGACGCGCCAGCGGATGCTCTACTACCTATACGCGATGTCGAACGGCGACGCGGCCGACGCCGCACGCTATCTCGCGTCGGTGTCGATCGCCGGGGTCGGCGCCCAGCAGGACAGCTTCCGCCGCGCGCTCGAGGACCTAAACCGCCGGTGGCTCGGCGCGCCGTCGTACCGTCGGCCGTCGATCGCGCAGCTGCTCCTGGAGTCGATGTCGCTGGCCGGCCACTACCGGATCATGTACCCGGGCGAGATCGTGCTGATGGCCAAGGCCCTGGTGACCGTCGAGAGCGTGGGCGACATGCTAGAGCCCGACATGGACATCGTTGGCGCCTCGCAGAAGCACATCCGCCGCATCCTGTTGCAGCAGCTGGATCTTAGGGGCCTGATGCGCGACAGCATGGTAATGCTGCCGGAGCTGATGGAGGTGGTGCGCCGGAGCCCACTGGTCATGAGCGAGACGCTGCGGTTCCTCGAGGACAGCATGAAGACCCAGCAACGCGCGCCGCTGGCTGGGCTTCGCGGGACGATCTTTGCGGCCGCGTGCGTCGTAGGCGGCGCCATCGTGGCGGCTTTCGGCGGTCCTTGGTGGTTGTGGGCGACGCTCATCATCAGCGGGTTCGTGCTGGCCACCGGCAACTGGGTCACGAGCCGCTAGCGACGCGGCTGACGGCGCGAGACTGCACGATGGCTCCCACCTCGACCGGCGCACCACTCGATCGAGCGCGCTACCTGCGGGTTGTCTTCTTCTTGGGCTGGCTCTTCGCCCACGTACTATGGTGGGACGTGGTGGTGCGCCGCGTTCTGCCGCTGCCGGTCGCCGCGCTGACCGCCGACCGCCGCTGGCGGGGCCAGGCCGCGCGCTACCGGCTCCTGGCCGTGGACCTGGGCGGACTCCTCATCAAGCTCGGCCAGTTCCTAAGCGCGCGGGTCGACGTGCTGCCGCGGTCGGTGACGACGGAGCTGGCTGGGCTGCAGGACGAGGTCCCTCCGGTCCCGTTCGACGAAGTCAAGTGGGTGATCGAGGCCGAGTTCGGCGCGCCGTGCGACACGGTGTTCGCCTGGGTGGATCCCGAGCCGGTCGGGGCGGCCTCCCTCGCGCAGGTGCATCGCGCCCGCACGACCGGCGGCGAGGAGGTCGTGGTCAAGGTCCAGCGCCCACGAATCGACACGCTGGTCGAGACCGACCTCGCTGCGTTCCGCTTCGGTACGCGCCTGCTCAGGCGAATCGGGTGGATCAGGCGGCGAGCCGACCTCGACAGGCTCTACGACGAGTTCGCCAGGACGTCGCGGCTGGAGCTCGACTTCGAGGCGGAGGGACGACACGCCGAGACGTTCGCCGAGCAGTTCGCCGAGGACGGGCGCGTACAGGTCCCTCGTGTCCACTGGGCCGAGACGAGACGGCGCGTGCTCACCCTGGAGGACGTCACGGGGATCAAGGTGACGGACGTGGCGTCGCTCGACACAGCGGGGGTCGCGCCCTCTGCTGTCGCGCGAGCGCTGGTCGACCTCTACCTGCGCCAGATCTTCGTCAACAACTTCGTACACGCCGATCCGCATCCGGGCAACCTGTTCGTGCACCCGGCCACGGAGTCCGCGGCGGGACAAGCGGCGGAAGGTGATGGGCGCGGGTTCCGCATCGCGTTCGTTGACTTCGGCATGGTCGCGGTCGTGCCCGAGCGCTTGAGGGGCCACCTGCGCGACATCATCGTCGGGATGGCCACCCGCGACTCCGGGCGCGTGGTGCGGGCCTACCACGACGCCGGCGTTCTGCTGCCGGGTGCGGACCTCGCGCGGATCGAGCAGGCCACCGCGGCGGCGATGGACAGGTTCTGGGACGTCCCGATGGGCGACATGCAGGAGCGGGCCATGCGCGAGGCCGGCGCCATGCTGGCTGAGTACGGTGACATCGTGCGCGACATGCCGTTCCAGTTGCCGGCCGACCTGCTGTTCGTCGGGCGCGCGGCCAGCCTGGTCTCGGGCTTGGCGACGGACCTGGATCCCGACTTGAACTTCTGGGACGAGATGGCGCCGTTCGCCAAGCGCTTGGCGTCGGGCGAGGCGGAGCCACCGCAGTGGGCGGCCCGGCTCGGGCCGCTCAGCGAGCCGCTCGAGACCCTGGCCCTGCTAGCTGCCTCTATCGCGCCGCAAGCTCAGTCGCTGCTAGCGCTGCCGGTGGAGCTGCGGCGCCTGGTGACGGCGGCGACGACCGGGCAGCTGACGGTGCAGTGGGAGCCGTCGCCGCAGGCTCGGCGCGACGAGCGTCGACGAGCTCAGGCGCTGCGGGGCGTGGCGTGGTCGATCGTGTTCGCGGCCCTGTTCGTCGGTGGTGTCGTGCTGCGCGTGGCCGAGCCCGACTCGGTGGCGAGCAGCGTCGTCCTCGCGGCCGCGGCGGTCGCGTTGCTGCTGGCGGCCTTGCGGCGGTGAGCGAGCGCCCGTGACCAACTCGACTGGGCCTCAGGGCTGCACCGGGCCGGGCCGGAACGGCGCGCCGCCAGGGCCCGAGCTGCTCGAGCGGAGCTACCGATGAGCGAGGGCGGCATGTTCGACGTCGCGGTGATAGGGGGCGGCATCGTCGGGTTGGCGACCGCGATGGCGCTATCAGAGGACCAAGGCGGCGAGCGGTCAATTGTCGTGCTCGAGGCGGAGGACGGCCTGGCCGCGCACCAGACCGGGCACAACAGCGGCGTTATCCACTCGGGGCTGTATTACAGGCCGGGCTCGCTGAAGGCGCTTAACTGCCGGTCGGGTCGCGAGGCACTGATCGAGTTCTGCCGGGAGCACGAGGTGCCGTTCCAGTTGTGCGGCAAGGTCGTCGTCGCGACATCGGAGCGGGAGATCCCGGCGATGGAGCTCCTGGCCGAGCGTGGCCTCGCCAACGGGCTGGACGGCATCGAGCGCCTCGACCCGGCCCAGGTCCGGGAGATAGAGCCGCACGTCGCGGCCGTGGCCGGCTTGCACGTTCCGCAGACCGGCATCGTCGACTACCGTGACGTGGCCGAGGCGATGGCGCGCCGCATCGCCGCGGCGGGCGGTGAGATACGCACCAGCTCGCGGGTCGTCTCGTGCCGACGCGAGCGCAATGCGATCGCCCTTGAGACCACGTCGGGGGCGGTGCACTGTAGGTCACTCGTCGCGTGCGCCGGGCTGCACGCCGACGAAGTGGCGCGAATGTGCGGAGTCGATCCCGGTGTGCGCATCGTGCCGTTCCGCGGCGAGTACTACGTGCTGACGCCGGGGGCCGAGCATCTGGTCAGGCACCTTATCTATCCGGTGCCGGACCCGAGCCTGCCGTTCCTGGGAGTGCACTTCACGCGCATGATCGCCGGCGGGGTCGAGGCCGGGCCGAACGCAGTGCTCTCGTTCAGGCGCGACGGCTACCGACGCACGAGCTTCTCCGCGGGCGACACAGCGGCGCTGCTCGCCGACCCGGCATTCTGGCGCATGGGCGCCCGCTGGTGGCGCACCGGTGTGGCGGAGCAAGCGCGGTCGCTATCGAAGCGGCTGTTCGTCAGGTCGCTGCAGCGCCTCGTGCCCGAGATCACCGGGACCGACATAGTGCCCGGCGGCGCGGGCGTCCGCGCTCAGGCACTGGCGCCGACCGGTGCTCTGGTGGACGACTTCCGCATCGTGGAGGCCGACCGCATGGTGCACGTGCTGAACGCGCCCTCGCCGGCAGCGACTGCGTCGATCAGCATCGGCCGCTACATCGCGCGCCGCGCGACTGAGAGCTTCGGCGCGGCCTGAGGCGCTGACGGCTAGTCGGTCGCATCCGCGTCGACGTACGGCACAGTCATCGGGCCGCGCGGCAGTGCGCAGACCGTGGCGCCCGGTCCCTTTCGCGCGAGCAGCTCGCGCACCGTTGCGCCCACGTCGGCGCACGGCTCCAGCAGGGCGCCGCGGATCTGCTCGGGCGTCAGCCCGTCGCTGAAGACGTGCACCGTTGCGTTCCGCTGGATTTCGGCCTGTGCCTGTGCCTGCCACTGGTCGTGGCGGGAGAAGCCGGGGGCTGCGACCAGGCGCAGCAGCTCGTCGGGGCTGCCCGCCTCGCGCAGCAGGGCGGCGTACTGGCCGTGATCGGGCAACCCGTCCGCGCACTCAGTGGCGATGACGATGTCGCCGCCCGGCTCGGTGATCTGTCGCGCCGCCGACATGCCCTTGACCGATTGGTATAGGTTCAGATCCAGCGGGTGCCCGGCGTTGGTCGTGACCACCACGTCGAACCTGTGGGCCACGCACACCATGGACGCCGCCCGGCACGCGTCGCAACCGGCCGCATGCGCCGGCTCGAGCGCGCCGGCGAACACGCCGGTAAGGCGGCCCGCGCGGTCGACGGTCACGTTGAGAAGGAAGCACGGCCCGGCGTCGATCGCGAAGGCCAGCATCTCGTCCCATACGGGGTTCCCGTAGGTCACGCCCCAGGTGGCGCGCGGATGGCTCAAGTTGGCCGCGCCGTGGTTGGCGGCGATCGCGTCGATGCCGGCGATGCCGGGCAGCACCGCCTTCGGCCCGCCGCTGAAGCCGGCGAAAAAGTGCGGCTCGAGGAGCCCGGTGAGGATCTTGAGGTCAGCCTCGGCGTAGGCGCGGTTGATGGTCGGGCGTGGGCCGCGCGACTCTGGCGGCACGAGCGGCACGAGCTGCTGCGAGTCCCAGGCGTCGTGCTGCACGCAGCGGTAGCGGCGGACGACATCGGGCCCGAGCAGGGCGTCCATCTCGGCCTCAGTCTGCGCCCGGTGGGTGCCCAGAGCGTTGATCAAGGTGATGTCGTGGGGCGCGACGCCGGCGGCCCCCAGCTCGGCGAGAAGAACCGGCAGGACCTTGTCGTTGGGCATGGGGCGGGTCATGTCGGAGTGGACGATCGCCACTCGATCGCCAGGGTGCGTCAGGCTCCGGAGCGCGGGCGCGCCGATGGGCCGGCGGAGGGCATCGCGCACTGCCGCCGCCTCGTCGGGCAGCGGCGGCACTGTGCGCGGCTCCACGACAACCGTCTCCGGCGGCATGTCCACGTCGAGGCCATGCCGACCATAGTCCAGCCGCACGCGCCGACCGGACGTCACGCGTCGGTCGGACGCATGCGGCCGGTCGGATTCACGGTGCGGGTCGGGCGCACGGTGCCGGCCCAGCGTCACACGCCGAGTCCGGCGAGGATGTCGCCCACGATTTCGCCGGCGATTCCGCCCGAGCCGGTCTCGCCGACGGCGCGGATAGCGCTGGCCGCCGGATCTGCGGCCGACGGCTCGCGAGTGAACGCCCACACCAGGATGGCGATGAGCGCCGCGAAGATCACGAGCCCGCCCACGAACATGATGATCCGGCTGTTCCGGTCCTCGTCCATGCGGTCCCCAGCCTACTTCTGACGCGGATTGTACATGAAGCGGACCGCGGCCGGT
>JBJYWW010000131.1:0-9793 GCA_046259645.1 Anaerolineae bacterium | reverse complement strand
CGGTGACCGAGGGCGAGGAGACTGAGGGCGAGGAGCCTGAGGGCGAGGAGCCTGAGGACGAGGAGCCGGAGGACGAGGAGCCGGAGGACGAGGAGCCGGAGGACGAGGAGCCGGAGGCGCTCGACGCCGCTACGGTGGATGAGGAAGAAGCCGAAGTTCCCGCAGCCGAGTCGGCTGACGAGCCCGAAGTGGAGTCCGACGGGGACGACTCGGAGGTCCTCGACGAGGACGCCGACGAGGACGCCTACGAGGACGAGCCCTTCGGCGACGACGAGTCCGTCGCGGAGGACGCCGACGAGGACGTCGACGAGGCGGAGCCCTCGGTCGAGGCTGAGCCCGGCGACGAGGACGACTCCGCGGGGCCGGACGAGGACGACGAGCCGGAGACCGAGACAGCCGACGAAGATGACGAAGAGGCTGACGATGCCTCTGACGAAAGCCCCGACGAGGAGTCGGAAGGCGAGGACACGACCGACGAGGAATAGCGCCGCGCGCGCTGCTGCGGCGGGCGCTCCCCGGGTGCCGAGCGGCGGCGTGTGTCGTTTGTCCGCGCGTCGCGCCGACGACGTGGGCGGGGGCAAGACTCCGGAGTGTCCGTGATACGAGGAGACCATGAGGTTCAGTGACAGGCTGGTGCGCTGTGAGGCGTGCGGAGTGGAGTTCGTATACACCGTGCGCGAGCAGCGCAAGCGGGCCGAAATGGGGCTGCCCACCGACGCGCCGGCTTTCTGCAAGGACTGCCGAGCAGCCGACGTGCGGCTGGCCGAGGCGGCGGGTCCCGTGCCCGGGCTCGAGGACGCGGTCGCAGAGACGACGACGGGAGCGGATGCGGACGCTGCGGCGACCAGGCAGCGGCCCGGTGGCGGCGGCGAGCAGTCTACGAAGACCGAGGTTGCGGACGGCTCGCGGTCGGAGCGCAGGAGCAAGCGCCGCCGCGGCCGCGGCCGGAAGGGCGCGAAGGACGACGGCGAGTCGGCCGCGAGGCAATCCAGTAGCAGGGGTAGCGCCAAGAGCGCACGGCGAGGTCCGAAGAGGAAGATGCCCCGGCAGACCGAGTTGCGGATCCGCCACGTGGGCACGGTGAAGTGGTTCGACGAGGATCGCGGCTACGGCTTCATTGCGCAGGATGACGGCGAAGAGCTGTTCGTCCACATGTCCGGCGTGCTTGGTCCCTCAGGTCGTGCTCTGGAGCAGGGCCAGCAGGTGGAGTACGAGATCGAGCACACGAATCGCGGGCTGCAAGCGGTGGACGTGATACAGCTGCCGTAGGAGAGCGCGGGAAGGAGCCGGCGTGGCCAAGCTCAAGATGTACAAAGTCGGCAGCAAGGTGGTCCATCCAGCGCATGGTGCCGGTGTGATATCTTCCGTCGAGCAGAAGGACGTGCTGGACGATTTCAACAGGTACTACGTCATCGACCTAGCTGCCCAGGACATGACGTTGATGGTTCCCGTGCGAATGGCCGAGGAGATCGGGTTGCGTCGCGTAGCTACGAAGAAGAGCGCGAAGCAGATCATGGAGATCCTGGGCAGCGAGGCGGAGACGCTTCCCGACGACTTCAAGAAGCGCCAGGCACTTGTTCACGACCGGCTCCGCGAGGGCAGCACCGAGGCGTTGGCGGAGGTCGTGCGCGACATGGCGAGCCGCGGGCACTCGAAGACCTACTCACCGACCGAGGCCCGCGTATTCGAGCAGGCCCGGGGCATGCTCGGTGGCGAGATGGCCCTGGCGCTCGGAATCGAGGTCGCCACGGCGCTGAGCAGGATCGACGCCCAGGTCGCCGAGCCCGAGTCGGACGACTAGCCCGCCGACTTGCCGGCCGACCAGCCTGCCGACTTGCCGCCGACTAGCCGGCCGACTAGCCGGCCGACTGGCCGGCTGAGGTCCGCTCCACTGCCGCCCTCAGGCTGTCGGGCATGCGCGCCACCGCCCCGGCTCGCATGCAGATGTGTTGCGTAGTCGCGTTCGCCAGTTGGCGTGGGTGGGGCTCCGCGGTGACGATCTCGTACGTGAATCGCGCGCTGCGGCTACGAAGCTCGCTCAGCCCGGTACGCACCACTAGCTCGTCGTCGAATCGCGACGGAGCCACGTAGCGCACACGCAGCTCCACGACCGGGAGCGAATAGCCGGCCCGCTCGAGATCGGCGTAGCTGAGACCGATCGAGCGCATCCAGTCCACGCGCCCGGCCTCGAGCCAGACGACGTAGGCGCTGTGGTGCGCTATGCCCATGGCATCGGTCTCGGCGTACCTGACGCGCAGCGGCGTCTCCCAAACGTGCGTCGATAACGGCATCGGTCTGAGCATAGCAAGGCCGTGGGCGGCTGGCTAGGGATCGTCGGTCGCCTCGGCGCGGGCCGCCACGAGCAGACCGGCCAGGATCAGCGCCCCGCCGGCGACAGTGCTTCGGGTCGGGGCCTCGCCGAGGACCAACCACGCCAGCGCGGCGCTGCCCGCCGACTCGCCGAGGACCGACGCCGCGACGAACGTCGCCGACAGCCGTCGCAGCGCCCAGTTGAAGCTGGAGTGGCCGAGCAGCTGCGGTCCCACCGCCAATAGTGCGAAGATGGCCCACGTGTCGCGTTCGAATCCCGTAAGCTGGGTTCCCGATGCCAAGGCCGCCAACGTCAAGACCGCTGCCGCAGTGCCGTAGGCCACCGCCACATATGCGAGCAGCGACACCCGCCGCCTGACCTCGCGACCTATGAGGAAGTACGCGGCGGCAGCGAGGGCACCGCCCAGGGCGAGCATGTCGCCGAGCAGGGCCGTCCTAGCGAACGCGAGGTCGCCTCCGGCCACGACGACCATGCCGCCGAAGGCGAGCAGGACGCCGAGACGCATCTTGCGCGAGACGGGCTCGCTGAGCACGACCGGCGCCGCAAGCGCCACCCACAGCGGGTTCGTCGTGACGAGCACGACCGAGCTTGCCACCGACGTGTGCTCGAGCGACGTGATCCACAGGGCGAAGTGCAGCGCGAGCACGCCGCCGGACGCAGCCATTCTGAGCACGTCCGGGAAGGCGAGGGCCCGCAGCTCGTCGCGCGCCAGCAACAGCGCCGCCGGGACTACGACGACGCTCGCCAGGACCAGGCGCCAAGCGGCAATCGCGAGGGGCGGTGCGTCCGCCAGGCGGATGAGCACGGCCGCCCAGCTTACGCACGAGATGCCGATCGTCAGCACCGCGACCGCGGTCGCGTCTAGCGAGCCGCTTCGCGGCCCTGTCGCGCCCGGCGTCCGCGTTGCAGGCTGAAGCTCGGCTGTCACCCGCCTTGGCGCGGCCCGCCGAACTCAACGTCCGGCGATTGCCACACCCAGATCCCTTCGATCATCGTTCCCAGGACGCGCGTTTCCCGCAGGGCGGCCGAGCTGACCGTGAACGGATCGCGATCCACGACGATCAGGTCGGCGTACCGCCCCGCCGCGAGGCTGCCGAGCGACTTCTCCTGGCCCGACGCGTACGCTGGACCGGTGGTGTATGCGGCCACCGCGTCGCGCACCCCGACTCGCTGCTCGCGGTGCCAGCCCGACTGCGGCTCGCCGTCCGCGTCGCGGCGGGTGACGGCGGCGTGCAGCCCGGCGAACACGTCCAGCGTCTCGACGGGTGCGTCCGACCCGAACGCGAGCCTGGCGCCGCTGTCGAGCATCGAGCGCCAGGCGTACGCGTAGCCTGCCCGATCACCCCAGTAGCGGTCGGCGATGGCCATGTCGGACGTGCAGTGGATCGGCTGCATCGACGCGATCACGCCGAGGCGCGAGAACCGCTCGAAGTCGGTCGCGTCCACGAGCTGCGCGTGCTCGATCCGGTGGCGCAGAGCCCTGATCCCCCGTACTGCCTCGAATCCGTCCAGCGCCTTGCGGTTGGCGGCGTCTCCGATCGCGTGCACGGCCGTGGCGATTCCCGCGTTCGCCGCCCGGCGCACGAAGTCGCCGAACTCCTCCTCCGACATGGTGGCGATTCCCCTGGCGGCGGCGGGTCTGCCTTCGTATGCCTCCAGCATGTCGGCTGTCTGGGAGCCGAGTGTCCCGTCCAGGAAGAGCTTCAACCCGCCGACGCGCAGCCACTCGTCGCCGAGTCCGCTGCGCAGCCCGAGTCCGATCGCCTCGTCCAGAGCGCTGCCCGTGAAGTACCACACGAAGCGCAACCCGAGCTCGCCCGACTCGCGCAGCGTGGACAGGTCGCGAAACACGGCGTTCTCACGGTAGCCCATGTCATGGCACCCGGTAAGGCCGCGGCACCACGCGTCGGGCCAGGCATCCACCATTGCTGCTTGCCGCTCGTGCGGGTCCGGCTCCGGCACCGCCGCGTCGACCAAGCGCATCGCGTTCTCGGTCAGCACCCCCGTCGGCGTCCCTCCGTGGCGCACGATCACGCCGCCCTCCGGGTCCGGCGTCGACGCCCCGATCCCGGCTCGGAGCAGAGCGGCAGAGTTGAGCCAGACGGCGTGCCCGTCCTTGCGTGTCAGGGCAACCGGGTGCTCGGTGGTGGCGACATCCAGGTCCTCCGCCGTCGGCCAGCGCCCCCACGAGGTGTGGTCCCACCCGCGACCGAGTATCCATGATCCAGGCTGGACATCCGCCGCGTGCGCGCGCACGCGGCGCACGACGTCCGTCAGCTGCTGATCGGGTCCGAAGGCGAGGCGTCGCCGAAGCAGCGCGTACGTTCCCCAGTGCACGTGCGCGTCGGTGAAGCCCGGGAGGACGATCTTGCCGCGGAGGTCCACGACCGCGCTGTCGTGACCGGCCGCGGCCATCACGTCGGCCTCGCCGCCGACCGCGGCGATCTTGCCGTCCTGGATCGCGATCGCTGCCGCGGGTGGCAGTCGGGCCATCGTGTGGATGCGCGCCCGACGCAGGACCAAGGTTCCTGGAGCTGTCATAGTCGGCACTACTGGTTGACGTCAGGCTGGGCGTCGCCGCCCAGCCAGCGGTCGATCCGACCCTGTGTCTCGTCGAGCAACGACATGACGTGCCGTGCGTTCCACGAGGCGCCCGACTTGTCGGTCCACGACGGCGAGTCATCACCCGAGCGGGCGATGAAGCTCGCCGTGCGACCGCGCCAGGCGGCGATGGTCGAGGCGACGTCGTCACCACGGCTCTCCGCCAGCAGCCTCTGAAGCAGTCGCCGCTCGGTGGACCAGTCGGCTCGGAGCTGCTCGCCCAGCTCGCCGGCGTTCGGCCCGAGTGGGCCGCTTGGCGTGTCGAGGAGGCCGTCCAGGGTCGCGACGCGGTGTTCGAGGATGGTGCGCTCGTTCAAGGTAGGCTGGCTCCCGTGCGGTCGGTTCAGCAGGCGGTGCCGCTGCCGAATTCGGACATGAGCTCCGCGCGGCAGGCGCCGAAGGACCCTTCGAGGATCGCGCTGCGCAGCCGGCGTGTCAAGTCGATCACGAAGTGTACGTTGTGGATCGTCAGCAGCTGTAGTCCCAGTATCTCATGGGCCATGACCAGGTGCCTGATGGCGCCCCTGGAGAAGTTCCGGCAGGCATAGCAATCGCAGCCGGCGTCGACTGGGCCGCGATCGCGGGAGTGCTCCGAGTTGCGGAGGTTCAATCGACCGGCCATCGTCATGGCGCCCGCGTTTCGCGCCCAGCGCGTCGGCGCAACGCAGTCGAACGTGTCCATGCCCCGGGCCACGGCCTCGACGATGTCCTCAGGATGCCCTACGCCGAGCAGGTGTCGCGGGGCATCGTCGGGAAGGTGCGGAACGCTGGCATCGATAGCCGCCAACATGTCCGGCTTCGGCTCGCCGACGCTAACGCCGCCGACGGCATAGGCCCGGAAGCCGAGACTTGCTGTCTCCTCGGCGCTGCGGCCCCGTATGTCGGGGTACACGGAGCCCTGCACGATCCCGTACAGCACCTGGTCCGTCCGAGTGTGAGCCTCTTGCGCCCGCTCGGCCCATCGGCGAGTCATCTCCGCGTCCGCGGCGGCCTGCTCGTGGGACACGGGATAGGCGCTGCAGACATCGAGCGGCATGATGAGATCGGCGCCGAGGGTCTGCTGCAGCTCCACCACGGACTCGGGCGTGAACCGGTGGACCGCACCGTCGACGTGCGAGCGGAACGTCACGCCGTCGGGGTCGAGCGTCCGTCGCTCCTGGAGGCTGAACACCTGGTAGCCGCCGGAATCGGTCATCAGCGGTCCGGACCAGCCTGACATCTCGTGCAGCCCCCCCAGCTCGGCCACGACATCAGCGCCCGGGCGCATCTGGAGGTGGTAGGCGTTCGCCATCAGCAAGGCGGCGCCGAGGCGGGTCAGCTCGTCCGGCGAGAGCGCCTTCACCGCGCCCTGGGTCGCCACCGGCGCGAAGGCCGGCGTAGGGACATCGCCGTGGCGTGTACGCAGGATTCCGGCACGGGCCCGCGAATCCGGGTCACGGGCCTGGACTTCGAAGACCTGGTGGGCGCGGCTGGCCGCTAACATGGCGCCGGATTATACCACTGGGAGACTCCCTGCCGGCGCCGCTGTCCAGCGAGCGAAACCGGTGGCGCGGCGGGACGTATACTTCACGAAGCGGATATACTGAGCACACGGCAGGGTCGACGCGACGGCGGGGGCCTGCCGTGCCGCGACCTGCACGGACCGTTGTTAGGCAGGCGACGCGGCCTTGCGAGCCCGGGGGCGTGGACGGACATGACCGGTCAGGCAGCAACGAAGCGCTCGTGCCCAAGGTGCGGCACGGAGCTCGTGGAGTTCGCTACGCATTGCCATCGCTGTAACCTGCGGCTCGCTCCCGGCGTGGCTTACTTCCAGGGCCGCGAAGGACAGCAAGGAGAGCAGGCGACCGGAAGTGCGCCCGAACCGTCTCAGGAGCAGGCGCCGCCTCAGCCGCGGACCGACGAGGAGGCGATCTCCCCGGCGCCGACGGTCCGATACGACCACCGCTCCGTGACTTGCTTGCCGATGGACCTCGAGCGCGTGGCTCGCGCCGAGGCGGTCGACGGCTGGGCGCTGCTCGACACGACGATCGCTCCCGACAGCCCGGGGAGCATCGTAGCCAACTTCCGGCGGCCGGCCCGCTCCGCCCAGGCAACCGGTGGCGCCGGTGCGTCGCGCCCCGCCACGCCCGCAGCTACGAGGCACACCGAGGGACGGCCCACCGAGCACGGAACGGCGGCCTCGGCGCGATCGACGTCGCCGCTCTCCGGGACGCCACAGGTCGCCCCGACGCCAGCGTCGCACGGCCCGCAGCCGTCCTCCGGGCCGGGTCAGGTGACTGGCGTGCCGTCAGAGGAGCCCGCCAGCCGGCCCGACTTCCAGTACGTGCTGTACGTGATGTTCCTGTTGATCGGCGTGATCGCTCTGGTGCGCCTCATGGGGCCGATTGGCATCTTGGTTGCGCTTCTCTTCCTGCCCGGCGTGATCCGCGGTGCGCTGGGCATGCCCAAGCGCAAGGCGGCGAGGCGGTCCCACCGGCGGCGCAACCGCTCGAGTCGTCACGGGTAGCAGCCGCGCCGCGCCGTATGCCGGTCGCTGCCCCGTCCATCCGCCGGCCGCTGCCCCGTCCATCCGCCGGCCGCTGCCCCGTCCATCCGCTGGCTGCTGCAGCCTACCTGCCGGCTGCTGCTGCCTACCTGCCGGCCGCTGCTGCCACCTCAGCGAGGTGGCCGGGCGCGGCTGCCGTTGGGGCTGGAGAGCGGTGCGACCGTCATGCCGCGCCGTGGCCGTGGCCTCACGGCGGTCTGCGCGCAGTCGCGGGCGCTGGGTCGGGCATGCTAGAATAGGCCCGGCGGCGCGCTCCGGGCGCTGCCTTAGTGTGTCGGCTTTTTGCACTACGGGGTGGCCACGTGCTCAAACGACTGCTCGGCCGCGATGACGAGGACAAACTCGAGGAAGGTCTGGCCAAGACCCGCCGCGGCTTCATGGATCGCCTGGCGTCGGTGTTCGGTCCGGTTGACATAACAGAGGACACATGGGACGACCTCGAGGCGCAGCTGATCCAATCCGACGTCGGCGTGGGGACATCGGTCGACGTCGTGACGGCGCTGCGCGAGGAGGCGCGCTACGCCGGCGTCAGGCGTGCCGATGAGCTGCCTGAGCTGCTTCACGAAGTCATGGTCGACGAGGTGCGGGGAGCGGCGCGGGCGGCGGGATCCGATGACGACGGCGACCGTCGCGACTCGGCGGCGGGCGACGGCCAGCCACACATCATCTTGGTGGTCGGCGTCAACGGGAGCGGCAAGACGACTACGATAGCCAAGTTGGCGCGCCTTTATCGCGACGCCGGGCGGAGCGTGCTGCTGGTGGCGGCTGACACGTTCCGCGCTGCTGCCATCGACCAGCTCCAGATCTGGGGCGATCGGGTGGGGGTGCCGGTCGTCGCCGGTCAGCAGGGAGGCGATCCGGGGGCCGTGGTGTACGATGCCCTGACGTCGACGGTCGGTCGCGACGCGGACGTCGTGATCGTCGACACGGCCGGACGCCTGCACACGCAGAAGAACCTGATGGCTGAGCTAGTCAAGATCCGCGGCGTCGTGGACCGCGTCGTGCCGGGCAGTCCCCACGAGACGTTGCTCGTGCTGGACGCCACCACCGGTCAGAACGGCCTGAGCCAGGCGAAGGCGTTCACGGACGCGGTGGACGTCAGCGGGGTGGTACTGGCGAAGCTCGACTCGAGCGCGAAGGGCGGCGTCGCCTTCTCCGTGACGAGGGAGCTCGGTCTGCCGATCGTGTACGTGGGCACCGGCGAGGCGATCGACGACCTGGCGCCGTTCGACGCCGGCGCGTACGTGGACGGCGTCCTCGGCGCGGCGGCGAGCTAGGGGAACAGCGCGCGGTAGGCGACTATCGCCGCGGCGACGTGCACGTTGAGCGACGCGCCGCGGCCGTACATGGGGATGTAGAGATGCGCATCGCACGCCGCCAACGCGGCTCGAGTCAGGCCGTGGTCCTCGTTGCCGACCACCAGTGCCACGCGCTCCGGGAACTCCGCCTCGTAGTAGGCCTCCGCGTCCGCGGTGATCTCGATGCCGGCGATCCAGAAGCCGCGCGCTCGCATTGCGTCGGCCGACTCGCCGACCGACGGGAATCGCTCCCAGGGCACGCGCATCTGCTTGCCGCGGGCGGCGCGCGCCAGGCTGCCGCCAGCGGTGGGCTCAGGCGTGCTGCCCACGAGCGCGACGAGCTCGGCCCGGCACGCGTCGGCGATGCGGAAGACCGAGCCGACGTTGACGGGGTAGGCCACGTTCTCGAGCACGAACGCGACGGCGCGCGACGGCGGGGTTTGACGGCGTCGATCACGGTGGAACCGTTTGAGGGCCGTGCCGCGCAGCGGGCGGTCGCTCCGATCGGTCACGGGTCCGCCCGCGATCCGCGCCCGGCGGTCGCGCTCTCCGCGGCCAGGGACCTAGGAGCCATGCATGGATGATATCATCGCGCGACTGAACGAGCTCAACGAGCGGCTGCAGACTCTCTTGGTGCGCCTTTGACGTAGCGGGGATGGAGGATGAGGCCGCGCGGCTGGAGGAGGCGTCGGTCGGTCCGGACTTCTGGTCCGACCATGGGGCGGCGACCGCGCAGATGCGGCGGCTGAACACACTGGGCGGCGATATCGCTCGCTGGCGGGACCTGGAATCGGGCCTGGCGGACGCGCTGGAGCTCGCGCCACTCATCGATCCCGAGTCCGATCCGAAGATGGCGGAGGACCTTACAGCCGAGACGGAGGCGCTGGAGCTCGAGCTGGACGCCGCGGAGTCGAGGCTGCTGTTGTCGGGCGAATACGACGATCACGACGCGATCCTGGCGATTCACGCCGGGGCCGGCGGCACCGAGAGCCAGGATTGGGCCGAGATGCTGCAGCG
>JBJYWW010000130.1:0-20737 GCA_046259645.1 Anaerolineae bacterium | reverse complement strand
CCATGAGACCTGCGTGTCGATGCGCAAGAGCCGCCGCGCGGCTCGGCTGCGCCGGATCAGGTAGTCGTAGGCCGTCCTCCGCCGCGCGGCCGTTGACGGCACGAACGCGCGGCGATCGCTCCAAGTCGCCCTCCGCCCGTGTCCGTTGCCGTCTTGCGGTTCAATCGGTCTGGGCGGGGGCAGCGGGCTGATTGCCGGGCGCACCGCGAACGGGCGCCGCGGCTTTCCCGCGGTCTTGGTGCCTATGGCTCTCTTCCCCCTCGGTACCGTCCGGCTCACTTCGGTGATTGATCGCGTTCGGGCCGCGAGCCGACCGACCGGCGGCGCGCCAGCCTTCGCGCGCCGGATGCGCCGTTGCGCGCCACTGGGCAAGCGGCGCGTCGGACCGGCGTCAACGCGGCGGACTATAGCACGAACGGACCTCGTGTCAAGGCGTTCGCAGCCCAGGACGCGGCGCCCGCCGCGAGCACACGACGCTCGCCTGCCATCTCGGTAGCCGACTCCGTCGCCGGCTCGCTCGCGATGAGGCTACACTCCGTCTTGGTTGATCGTTGCCAGGAACTCGGCGTTGTCCTCGGTGCGCCGCATGCGCTGGACGATAGCCTCGGCGGTCTCGTGGCCCCCGCCCATCATGTCGATCATGCGGCGGACCAGCCACACGCGCGAGAGCGTGTCCGGGTCGAGCAGCAGGTCCTCGCGACGCGTGCTCGACTTCTCGATGTCGATCGCCGGGTAGATGCGCCGCTCGGCCAGCCGCCGGCTCAGCACCAGCTCCATGTTGCCGGTGCCCTTGAACTCCTCATAGATGACGTCGTCCATGCGGCTGCCGGTGTCGACGAGGCACGTAGCGACGATCGTCAGGCTGCCGCCGCCCTCGATGTTCCTCGCCGCGCCGAAGAACTTCTTGGGCGGGTACAGCGCCGCCGGGTCCAGGCCGCCGGAGAGCGTGCGCCCGCTCTGCGGGACCACCAGGTTGTAGGCGCGGGAGAGCCGGGTGATCGAGTCCAGCATGATCACCGCGTCACGGCCGTACTCTACCAAGCGCTTGCCGCGCTCGAGGGCCATCTCGGCCACCCGCACGTGGTCGGTCACCGGGTCGTCGAACGTCGAGGCATAGACCTCGGCCTCGACGGAGCGGTCCATGTCGGTGACCTCCTCGGGGCGCTCTCCGATCAGCACCACCATCAGGTCGGCGTCCGGCGCGTTCGCGCTGATGCCGTTAGCCATCTGCTTGAGGATCGTGGTCTTGCCGGCCTTGGGCGGCGACACGATGAGGCCGCGCTGGCCCCGACCGACCGGCGCCAGCAGATCGATCAAGCGGGTCGACGCGATGTCCGGGACGGTCTCGAGCACGAACTGCTCGTCGGGGAAGATCGGCGTCAGGCGGTGGAAGCCCGGTCGGTCCTTGGTCGTCTCCGGATCGAGGCCGTTGACGGTCTCGACGCGGAGCAGACCGTAATACTTCTCGTTCTCCTTGGGCGGCCGCACCTGGCCGATGACCATGTCGCCCGTGCGCAACGAGAAGCGGCGGATCTGCGATTGCGAGACGTAGACGTCCTCCGGCCCGGGCCGCAGGTTGTGCGAGCGCAGGAAGCCGATGCCGTCCTGGATGATCTCGAGCACGCCGCCGCCGAAGATCAGCCCGCGCCGCTCGGCGTTGGCCCGAAGCAGGGCGAACACGAGATCGCTCTTCTTCATCCGACTGCTGCCGGGTACCTCGAACTCGCGCGCCATCTCGCGCAACTCGTCTACTGGCTTGGCTTCCAACTCTGCGATCTGCACGTTGAGGACTCCGGCTTCTCGCGCCGTGTCGGCGCAGGGGCACTGAGTGAGGGAGACGGGCGCCGATGACGCCAGGGAGGGTGGTGACTCGATGCTGCACGGCACGCGCGCAGACGGTGAGCAGCGGGTCGCAAGTCGGTCGAGAGGTGGCCGGAACGGCTCGCCGGGGCAAGTCCCGCGCCCGACTCCGGTAGTGGGTTCGAGCGGGCGCCGCGTGCCCGACGCGCTGGCAGTCAGGAAGGTTATAGGATCGGGATCGCGCGTGTCAAGCCCGTCGAAGCACGGGTCGACGGTCGGCCCGGGCTACGCTCAGCGCTCGTCGTACGCCACCTGGCTGATCTGCATGAGCTTGTCCCACCTGTGGCGCGCGTCGACGGTGCGGATCGTGCCCGAACGCGAGCGCATCGTGACCGAGTATGTCTCGGCCCCGGTGCCCGTGTACTGCACTCCGCGGAGCAGCTCGCCGTTGGTGATGCCGGTGGCGGCGAAGAACACGTTGTCGCCGGCCACCAGGTCGTCGCGCTCGAGGATGCGCCCCGGTCCGGACGCGGGATCGCGCACCACCTCACCGTCCTCGTCCAGGTCGACGAGGCGCCCGACCAGCCCGCCGCCCAAGCAGCGCAGCGCGCACGCGGCGATCACCCCCTCGGCGGTGCCGCCGACACCGAACAGGGCATCGATGCCGGTGGTCTCGACTGCCGTCATAATCGCGCCGGCGACGTCACCGTCGGTGATGAGGCGAATGCGCGCCCCTGTCTCCCGGATCTCGTCGATGAGCTCCGCGTGCCGCGGACGATCCAGGACGATCGTCGTCAAGTCGTCGAGGTCCTTGCGGTTGGCTTGGGCGATGGCCCGCAGGTTCTGCTCGACCGACTTCTCGATGTCGATGACGCCGGAGGCCGCCGGCCCGGCGGCGATCTTATACATATAGGCCGACTCGGCTGGATCGAACATGGTCCCGTGGTCGCTGACCGCGATGACCGACAGCGCGTTGCCGCGGCCGTTGGCCAGCAGCCCGACGCCCTCGATAGGATCGACAGCGACGTCCATGAGGGCCCCTTCCCCGTTGCCGATGGTCTCGCCGCACGCGAGGTCGGACTCATCGCCCGGGGGCCCGCCGCCGCTGACGACGACTCCCTGCATCTGCACCGTGCACAGCATCACGCGCATCGCCTCGATGGCCGCCTTGCGGCCGACTTCGCCCTGGCCCAGGCCCATCCACCGCCCGGCTGCCAGCGCGGCCGCCTCGGTGACGCGAACCAGCTCGAGGGCGAGGTTGCGATCCGGTTGGCTCAAGCTCATGTGCGTAGCTCCTGGGGACACGGCTTGGGGGCCGCGGCGGGTGGCGCCGGCCAATATACTGCGGATGTCAGGCAGCGCCAAGGAGCCTGGCGCTTAGGTCGAGGGAGCGCTAAGCGCGGCGCCGATGTCCTGGTCGCACGCCAACACGCGTGTGGGCACCCGGTTGGCGGCGAGGGCGGTTCGGACACCATCACTGGAGCCGGCGGTGCCGAACGTGCTCGCGTCGAGCAAGACGACCATGCTCGCCACACCGCGGTGACGGAGCTCGCGCAGGCCGTCGATCCACCGCAGGGTCGTCGTCGGCGTGACGATGACCAGCGTGGTGTGGCGCCCGAACTCGTGCCCTTCCGTCGACAGCACCTGGGCCAAGCCGGCCCGGCCTGCTGCTCGCAATACGGCGAGGTTGGTCAGCACCTTCGCCAACTGCCGCTCGCCGCGGTCGGGCTGCAGTACGAGGCGCCGCTGGCCGTACGCGATCATGCCCACGCTCTTCCCCGCGTCGAGGAAGTGCCTGGCGAGGCTCGCCGTCGCCGTCACGGCGTATTCCTCCGTCGTCGGCTCGAGCTCGAAACCGCCGTCGTCCATCCAGTCCAGGTGCACGTGCGACTCGACTTCGTCCAGAGGCTCCCCAACGTGCGCATCGCGCTCCAGATCGAGGAGCAGCCAGAAGTCGGCGATCGGGTCCAGCTCGAACTCCTTGCTGTGCAGCCGTCCCCGGCGCGCAGTGGTTGGCCAGTGAATGCGGCTGAACTCGTCGCCGGGCTGGTAGGCGCGGACGCCCCGAACGTTGGTCGTCGCGAACTGGGCCCGGCGCCGCACGACCTGGCCGCCGGTGAGGTAGCCGGTCGGCAGGTCGACGCCGCGCAGCGGCACCGTTCGCGGATAGACGACGAAAGGTGCTGTCTGGGGCAGCTCGCGCTCGATCCGGAACATGCCGAGCGGGTCGCCGCCCGACAGGTACAGCGGGCCAAGCGTGAACACGCCCCGGTGGCGGCATCGGGTGCGCGCGGTCCAGGAGCGCAGCTGCCCGGGACCGAGCGACGAGAGGACCCTGCTCGCCATGTGCCCGGGGAGATCGCTCTCGTCGCGGATCTCCAGCCACAGCTTCGGCAGCCAGCCGCGATTCCGGACGGTGAGGGTCTCCTCGGCTAGCTCGCCGACCTCCGATCGCGCCGACCGGGTGTGGCGCTTGACGTCCACCCAGCGCACCGAGCTCCAGGCCAGCGCCGCCGACACCAGCAGCACGGCCGAGAGGACGTACCCGACCCGCAGCAGCAGCACGTGGCCGGTGCCGAGGGCGGCGACCACGACCACCAGTGTCAAGAGGGCCAGGAACCGCCCGTTCATCGGTCCCCCGCTACTTCCTCACCGTTGCGCCGGGGACCGCAACGCTGCCCAGCACGTCGCTGATGAGGGTGTCGCCTTCGACGTTGCGGATCCGTGCGGACGGGCTGACGATGATGCGGTGGGCCAGCGTGTCCTTGGCCATCGCCTTGACGTCGTCGGGCACGACGAAGTCGCGGCCGGCCACGGCCGCACGCGCCTGACTCGTGCGGAAGAGCGCCAAGCTGCCGCGGGGGCTCGCCCCCAGGTAGATGTCGGGGTGGTTCCGGGTCGCCGCGACGATGTCGACGACGTAGCGCTTGATCAGGTCGTCGACGTACACGTCCTGGACCGCCTCCTGCGCGCTGACGATCTCCGCCTCGCTCACCACCTGGCCGATCCGCTCGAGCGGGTGCTGCTTGCGCTGCGCGTCGAGGATCTCGAGCTCGGCGTCGGTGCCGGGGTAGCCGAGCCGCAGCCTGATGAGGAAGCGGTCGAGCTCTGCCTCCGGCAGTGGGAAGGTGCCCTCGTACTCGATCGGGTTCTGAGTCGCCAGCACCACGAACGGCTGCGGCAGCACCGTGGTGCGCCCGTCCACCGTGACCTGCCGCTCCTCCATCGCCTCCAGCAGCGCCGATTGCGTCTTGGGCGTCGCCCTGTTGATCTCGTCGGCGAGAACCACCTGGGCGATCACGGGACCGGGCCGGAACTCGAACTCGCCCGACTTCTGGTTGTAGATCGAGACGCCGGTGATATCGCTGGGCAGGATGTCCGGAGTGCACTGGATCCGGCTGAACGAGCAGCCGATGCTCTTGGCGATCGCCTTGGCGAGGCTGGTCTTGCCGACACCGGGCACGTCCTCGATCAGCACGTGCCCCCGGCACAGCAGCGCGATCAACGTGCGCTGCACCTCGTCGTGCTTGCCGACGATGACCTTCTCAACGTTGCTGGTGACCTTCTCGGCGATGGCGGCGAGCGTCATGGCGCTTCTCCGATTCAGGCGGGGCGAGGAACACGCAGGGCCGCGTATGATAGCACCTGGCGGCGCACCGGCGGCCGCGGCCCAAGCCGAACAACCCCTAGGCGATGGCCGGGGTTCAGCGCCCAGCCGGCAGCGCCGTGCCCCATAGTGCACCGTGCTATGATAGCGCCGTGGACGGGCTCATCTCGCTCTACGATCTCCGGCGCCGTGATCTTGAGGCGCTCGTGCGCGACCTCGGCGAGCCCCGCTATCGCGCCGACCAGCTCTGGCACTGGTTGTACCGCCAGCTCGAAGACGATCCCGAGCGTATGACCACCCTACCGAAGCAGCTGCGCTCCCGACTCGCTGATGCCGTCGGAGGCGGCGCTCTAGAGGAGGTCGCGGCGACCACGAGCGCGGACGGCTCGACCACCAAGCATTTGTTCCGCTTGCGGGACGGGCAGCTGATCGAGACGGTGCTGATGCACTACGTCGACCCGGCCGACGAGGACGAGGGCGACGTGGACGCGGACGACGGGCATGAGGACGACGAAGGGAGCCCGGCCGGCCAGGCGAACGGCGCGGCTGCGGAGCCAGGTGACGGCACTGGGCGGAAGGGCGGCGAAGCGCCGGACCCCGGGCAGCCTGATTCGGAGCCTACGGCCTCCCGCAAGAGGCGACACACGGTGTGCGTGTCGACTCAGGCCGGGTGCGCCATGGGCTGCACATTCTGCGCCACCGGCCAGATGGGGCTCGTCCGTGACCTGACGCTCGGCGAGTGCCTCGAGCAGATCGTGTGGTGCGCTCGCGCCCTGCGCGCGTCGGGAGAGCGACTCACCAACGTCGTGTTCATGGGCATGGGCGAGCCGCTCGCCAACTGGCCGACGACTTCAGGCGCGATCGAGGCGCTTCTCGATCCAGACGGCCTGGCGCTCGGCGCTCGGCGCGTGACCGTGTCGACGGTCGGGATCGTCCCGGGCATCGCCCGGCTGGCCGAGCTAGCGCGCCCGGTGCGTCTCGCAGTCTCGATCCATGCGCCCACGGACGACCTGCGTCGCACGCTCGTGCCCGTCAACGACACCTATCCACTTGCCGACGTGCTGGACGCGTGCCGGCGCTACCAGGACGCTTCCGGCAGGCGCATCACGTTCGAGTACGTGCTGATCCGCGACGTCAATGATTCCGCGGAGCACGCCCGCGCTCTGGCGCGCGTGCTGCGCGGCCTCGCTGCTCACGTCAACGTGATCCCGCTGAACCCCACTGCCGGCAGCCCGCGGCGGCCGTCCACCTATGCCCGGCTCGCGAAGTTCGAGGACCAGCTGCGGAGGAGCGGAGTGTCTACGACCTCGCGCGTCAGGCGCGGCATCGAGATCGAGGCCGGCTGCGGCCAGCTGCGCTCGCGCGTCGCCGACGGGTTGCTCGGGCGCACGATCGCGCCGGCGGCCGACGAGACCATGACCTAGCCCGGAGTGAAGCGCATGCCCATTGAGATCATCCCGTCGATTCTGTCCGCCGATCTCTCACGCTTGGCCCACGACGTGCAGGCCGTGATGGACGCCGGGGCCGACAAGGTCCAGGTGGACGTGATGGACGGCCGTTTCGTGCCAAACATCTCGATGGGCCTGCCCGTCGTGCGGTCGTTGAGCCAGGGCACCGACGCGGTGCTCGACGTCCATCTCATGATCGAGGAGCCCGAGCGATACGTCGAGGCGTTCGTCGACGCCGGCGCCTCGGTGGTGACGGTTCATGTCGAGGCGACGTGTCACTTGCAGGGCACGTTGGCTCGAATCAAGGACCGCGGCGCGCTGTGCGGGGCGGCGCTGAACCCGGCGACGCCCCTGGTGGCCGTCGAGGAGGTGCTCTCCGAGGTCGACCTCGTCCTGCTCATGACCGTCAATCCCGGATTCGGCGGGCAGGGCCTCGTCGAGACGGCGGTGCCCAAGGTGGCGCGGCTGCGCGACATCTTGGCCGAGCGGGGCCTGGCTGTGCCCATTCAGGTCGATGGCGGGGTCAACGTCGACACCGTCGGCCGCCTAGCGGCGGCAGGCGCGACGCAGCTGGTCGCGGGATCGGCCGTCTTTGGCGCCGGCGTGCCGGTGGCCGAGGCCATCGGCCGCCTCAGGCGCGCGGCGGAGGCCGGCGCGGCGGTCGCGGGCGCTGCCGTCTAGAGGGGTCTTGCAGCGCGGCTGACGCGGGGGCGGCAGTCTCGAGTCGGCGTGGCGAACCAGGCGCGAGAAACGGAAATCGCGCCGCGTAGCGGCGCGATGCGTCGACGAGGATGAGGCGCGCGCCCCACCCGGGGCGCGATTGGCTCAGGCGGCGGCCTATCGCGATCGCGCCCCGCGAGAAGAAGAGCTAGGACTTGCTCAGCGTCCGGATGCAGCGCGTGCAGAGCCTGACGCTCTTGGAGCGCCCGCCCTCTTGGATCGTCACGCGCTGGACGTTGACGTTATACCTGCGGTTCGTCGCCTTGAGCGAGAAGGGCCGGTTCTTGCCGAACTGCGGGCCCTTGCCGCATCTCTCACACTTCGCCATCTCGATTGCTCCTGTGCTCGTGCTTACGCCCGGCGGGCGCTCATACACGCCGCGCCGCCGGCAGCGGCACAAGCGGCCATGATAGCACAGGCGCGCCCGCGTCGCAAGGCATCGGGATGCGCCCCGGAAGGGGTGCTCAGAGTCGTCCGAACGGCAGCTAGATACTACAATCGTCGGGTCCGGTGCTCCGCGGATCGGCTGCGTGACCTGGCCTGGTCCGCGGCCGGTGGGCAACGAGGCACCCGGCCGGCAGACACGACGGGGCGGTGGCGCTTCACAGGTCGAGTAGGAGGGCCCATGCAGGCCAAGAGCAGATGGTCCGCGCGATTCGTGTTCGCGTGCTGCGTAGTCCCCGTGCTCGCGGGCTGCGCGTCCGACTCGGGCGGCTCGCGGACGGACACCGGCGAGTCGTTGACCGGCTCGGTCACGGGCCCCGGCGGTGCCGCTCCCATTGCGCAGCTGGAGGTTGTCAGCGACGCGTTCGCCTACGGCGAGGCCATCCCCGCAGGCTACACCTGCGACGGCGAGGACACGTCGCCGCCGCTCGCGTGGCCGACCGGCCCCGACGGCACGGCCGAGTACGCGCTGATCATGGACGATCCCGACGCCCCGTCGGGCACGTGGGTGCACTGGGTCGCATGGGGCATCGACGAGACGTCCCTGCCGGAGGGCGCGGGACAAGTCGCCTCCGCCCTGTCGGACGCCGACGCCGGACCCACGGCCGGCAAAGCTGCCGGACCCAACTCCGACTCAGACGCCGGTCACTTCACCCAGGGCGCCAACTCGTGGGATCTGGGCGGATACGGCGGGCCCTGCCCTCCGCCGGGGAATGTGCACCGGTACTCGTTCCGGGTCTACGCGCTCGACGGCCCGCCGGACGTTGGCTCGGGCGCGACCGCAGCCGACCTCGCGGACGCGATGGATGACCATGTGCTCGCCGTCGGCGAGCTCGTCGGCACGTACGGTCGATAGGTGTCAGCCATGAGCCCTCAGCACGCGGCGACAGGACGGGCCGGCGCGGTTGCCGCGGCGGCCGCCGCCATCGCGCTCGCTTTGGCCGTCGGTGGGTGCGGGGCATGGGATGCCGCGACGGCCGTGCCGACCGTGCCGCCCACGCCTTCGGAGCCGATTGAGCTAACGGTCCTGCACACGAACGACAACTGGGGCGAGACCAAGCCCTGCGGCTGAGGCGCCAACTCCACCGGCGGGTTCCGCCGGCGAGCGACCTTCGTGGCCGACGTGCGCGCTGAAGCTGAGAACGTCCTCTTGCTGGACGCCGGCGACGCGCTCGTGGGCGGCGGCGCGCTGGGTGACTTGACAGAGGGCCGCGCGGTGGTCCAGGGCATGGACCTGATGGGCTACGACGCCATGGCGATCGGGCCGAAGGAGCTAGGGCTCGGGGCCGAGGAGCTCGCGAGTCGCATAGCCGAGGCCGGCTTCCCTCTGCTGTCGGCCAACGTGACCAGCGCCCGCGACGGCGCGCCAGTCGCCGAGCCGTACACGCTGATCGACCTTGGCGGGCACACCATTGGTGTCATCGGGCTCACCCGGCCCGAGCCCGACGTGCCCAGCGAGTTCGTGGTAGAGGACCCGCTGGTGGCGCTCGAGCGAGTGCTGCCGGACGTAGCCGCGCGAGCCGGGACGATCGTGGTCTTGTCCAATCTCGACCTTCGGACCGCGTCGGACTACGCCGAGAACGTCTCAGGGACCGACTTGTGGGTGGTCGGGCTGCCCGACATCCAGCCGAACGGCTATCAGGAGACGGCGGAGGGCGGCACCTACATCGTGTCGGCCGAGCACCCTCAGGCGCAACACACCGGTCGCCGCGTCGGGCGTCTCGCGCTAACAGTCGCGCCCGATGGCTCGGTGACTCCACTGGCGTGGCAGACCCTGGCGATGGACAAGGCCCTGGCCGACGACCCGGCCATGTCCGAGCTGCTCGACCAGCACTGGACGGAGTTCTGGGGCCCTGACGCGGCGCCGATCGAGTAGGGCGACTGCCGAGCTCGGATCGTTCGCCCTGGACATCTGCGCAAAGGAGAGGCCCGGCGCCTGTTGCGCCGGGCCTCTGAGTCTATCATCGTGGACGGCCGCTCTGCCGCTCTCTCGAAGCAGCCTTAGACTGCTCCAGGGCTAGCCGCTCTTGGCCACGCGCGGAGCGTAGATGTCGTAGGTGCGGTCGCCCGGCGGCTGCGGCGTCGGGTTCGGTCCAGGCCCGGTGCCCGGGTCGGGCACGTGCTCGCCCATCTCGTAGACGATCTCGTGACCGACTGGCTTCTCTGTCTCCAGAACCGCCCTGACGCCGCGGACGTCGTCCAGCCCCCACTCGGAGCGCGGGGGCAGGTCGCCCTCGTCTAGTCGGAACTCGCCGCTGTCGGAGCTGGTCAGCGTGAACCGTGCCGGCGCCATGCCGTCCAGCGCCAACGCTATCTCGACCTCGCGGTTCGGCGGCGCGTAGCCGGCGATCGCTCCGCCCTCCGTCCACTCGAGGCGAAGGTCCTCGACGACGATGTCCGGGTTCTCGCCCGACGCCGCCAGCATCACCGTGTCCCCGGGCGCGCTGGTAACAGACTGCCCGGCGTCGCCGCGCAGCAGCAGCTCGAACAGACCGTCGGAGTCAGCCATGCCGGCCGCCTTGCCGCGCGGCGCGCCGTCGGCCCCCAGCAGCTCCACCGACACCGGCGACAGCGGTAGCGCCCGGCCGGTGATCTTATCGGTGTGCACATAGATCTGGCCCAGCGAGCGGAACACGTGCGTGTACACGCGGTGGCCGTCGTCGACGTAGTACGCCACCTCGAAGCCCTGACCCGGATCGATGCCGACCGCGCGCGTCGTGAACTGGCCCTGGGGGTCGGTGCGACCGCGCATCATCTGCCTGTCGCTGGTGTCGAGGCAGCCGCGCGCCGGCCACAGCACCATGAACGTGGACCGTGGTGGGCCCTCGCCTTCCACGCGGCCGGTCTCCCAGTCGACCTTGACGGTCAACGGGGGGATCTCCATCTCGACGTCCTCGCCGCCGAGGTCGGCCCGCACGGTCTGCCCGGCCAGCATCGGGACCGGATCGCCGCCGGCATCGTACATGAGCGCCGCAAAGCGTGAGTTGTAGTCGGCGACCGCCCAGGCGCTCGCCGACTTCGCCCCGCCGGCATCGTGGAGCGACGCGTCGACGTCCGATCGCGGCGCGGAGAAGCCGCAGATGTTCGCGCCGGCCGACTGCACGTTGATGAGCGGCGCGTAGCGCGTTCTGTAGACCAAGTGGCCGCTCGGCAGGCGGTAGGTCGCCCTCATCTGGATGCCGGGCTCGAGGTTGAACGCGGGAACGTACTGCGCCACGTAAGTCCCGTCCGGCTCGATCTCAGGATCGACCCGTCTGTTCGTCGGCCCAGCCAGACCGCGACCGATGACGTCCTCGACCACGAAGGTCAGGTGGCCGCCCGGCATGGTCTCGCCGCCCATGTAGTCCGTGTCCGTGTCCCACTCGATGGTGAGACGGGGCACCTCCATGACCAGCGGCGCCTCGGCGGCGCCGCTCAGCGCCTCGACCGTGAGCGTGTCGCCTTCTTGCGGCACTGCTCGAGCGCCGGACGGCGACTGCAGCACGACCGAGAACAGCGCCTCCGCGTTCGTCGTCGTCGTCCCGGACGCCCGCACTCCGGCCGAGCCGCGAAGCTCGTACGCCACCACGGTGTCCGGTCGCCACGAGCCGACGAGCGTGGCGGTGTCCAGGTCGAGTCGCAAGCCGGGAACGAAGAACCGGCTGTTGACGCGGTGGCCCGCCTCCAGCGTCGTGAGGAGAATCGCGTCGTTGTGCTGCAGGTCGAACTCCTCGCCGAACTGGTGGGTGAAGTTGCCGTCCGCGTCGGCGACGAGGTCGACGTAGGTGTTCTCGCCGGTCACCACGTGTTGAACGCGCAGCGTCAGCGCGCGACCGGCGGTGGTCGAGCCGTTCACCAGGTCGTCGGCGACGAAGGCGACGCCGGACAGCGGCGGCACCTTGACCTCGAAGTGATCGTCCCCGACTGTTGCGCGCACCGTGTCACCCGGTGCGATAGCGACGAGTGCGCCCAGCGTGTCCTCGAAGTCGAGGTCCCACTGGCTGCTGCCCGTGCCTGGGACCGGCCTGTTCGGGCCGATGGCGCCGCCCCCGCCGAAGATCTCGGCCGAGCCCGTCGCGACGAGCTGCATGTCGGAATCGAGCAGCTCGGCGGAGACCGAGCGGCCGACCGGGCCGTTGCCCGTCAAGAAGCTCTGACCGAGCTCCATCGTCATCTGCACGGCCGCCCAGCCCGTGAACAGCTCGTGGCCGCTCGGAAGGCGGACCACCAGGTCGCCGGACATCGGTGCCGCGAGGTCGAGCGTGCCGCCGAAGTCGGCAACGTACCGACCGGACTGGTCGGCCGTCGTCAGGATGGCGGTCTGGTCGTTGCCGCTGCCGTGACTGACCCGGACCGAGGTGCCGGCCGGCGCCTCGCCGCTGACCGTGTCCGCGAGCGGGTCCGTCTCGGCGCTGACCCGGGCCACGTACACCGAAATCGGATCGCCGAAAACGAGCTCCACCTCGACCGAGTCGCCGAACTCGATCCAGGTGTTGCCGGTGAACGTCGCCTGGTACTGGCCGCTGCCGTTCGAGCGCACCGTCTGCGTGCCCTTGGCCACGCCGGCCGCGGACCGCACGGTGATGGTGATCGCCCGACCCGGATCGGCGGTGCCGGTCACCAGGCTCTGGTGCACGCCCACCCTGATCTGCTCGACCGTCTGGTACACGCTCACGCGCAGGCCGGGCACCGGCTGGAACGTCGCTGCAACCGTCCAGCCGCGGCCAAAGTCCCGCACGTCGCTCAGGTCGGCCGAGTAGGCGCCCGTTGCGTCGGTGGTGGTCGTCCTGCTGACGGTCTCGCCGTAGGGCGACGTCACCACGATCTTCAGCTCCGTGTCGGCCGGACCCGTGCCCTCAACCGACAGCGAGGCCAGGTTGACACCAACCGTGACGTTGGGGATCACGCCGGACACCGCCCCATCGGTGCCCGCCAGGCCGCCGGTCTGCGACACGCGGATCGTGTCGCCGGCCGCGATGGGGCCGAAAGCCCGCGGGCCGCCGCCGCCCCCGCCGGCGGGCAGGTCGAAGCTCGGGGAGTCCAGGATCTCGGACGTGCCGGAGCCCTTGGCGCTGCCGTCGGAATCGGTGAGCACGACCTCGACGTCAGTGCCGAGCGTCGCGACTCCCGACGCCTGCCTCGCCCCCAGCGTGACGTCGACCACGAGCACGTCGAAGCGGGCGATGAACGTGTTGTCGTCGGTCGTCTCGAGGGACACCCAGCCGTAGTCCTCCGGATCGAGCGACGTCCCGCCCGGCATCGCGTACTCGGCGGTCCCCGCCGCGCCAAGCGTGACCGTCTCGTTGAGCGTGCCGCCGGATCCAGGGGTGTGCTCGACCACCAGGCCGACTTGCGCTCCGGCGGGACCGGTGATGAGGACTCGATCACCGGCCGTGCTGGCTCCCACTCCCAGCTCCGGCACCGTGGCGGCAACCGTGTCGCCGCCGGCCGGTGTCAGGCGGATCTCGAAGCCTGGGCGGATAGCCGCCACTGCCTGCTGGCCCGGCTGCGCGTTGGGCCCGCGCCCGCCGCGGAACACCACGGTGACGTTGCCTTCGTCGTCCGCGAGGCCGGTGCCCACCGCAATCGCCTGATCGGAGGCGTCCCGCAGCTCGCCGGTCACGCGCGCGGACGGCACTGTCCGCCACTGCACCTGCGTCGTGTACAGCGTCGTCTCTATGTTGCGCGCCTGTGCCGGGGGAGCCTGGGCCGCGACGGACGGCACCTCGGCCAGATTGGTCTGGCCGGCCAGTGCCGCGAGGGCGACGAGGGCGAGAACGGCGCCGAGCGCTACGACCACACGCGGTCTTGCGTTTCGCATGCTGATCCTCCGATGCATATGCGGCGCCTCGGGCTCTTGGTCCGGGCGCTGATCAGGTGGGCTCTGGGGTACCGCCGCGCGGCGGCGAGTCACCGCGGCCGCGCGGTCCTCCTTCTGTGATTCGTAAGGTCTCCTGGTCACGAAAAGATAGATCACCGACCAGCGCTTCGGGGTGGTAGCTCGCGACCCCGCGGCAGGTGGAGGCGCAGCCATCCGGCGAGGACCTCGCGCCTCTCGCCCGCTGACAGACCGTAGCACTCGCCGACCGCGTGGCGCGCCCGGCGCGCAGTCTCGAACATGGCCACCGCCGCCGCCACCGACACGTTCATGCTCTGCACGAAACCGCTCATCGGCACCACGAAGGCGCCGTCCGCCAGCTCGCTTGCCTCGTCGGACACACCCAGGTGCTCGTTGCCGAACACCAGCGCCACGGGCTGGTCGAGCGGCAGCTCGCTCAGGGGCGCCGCACCAGTGTCGAGCCGGCTCGCGAAGACGCGATAGCCGCGCTGCCGCAAGTGGCCGACCGCGGACGCGATGTCGGGCTCGCGGTGGAGCGTCAGCCACTTGTGGGCGCCCTGGCTCACGCCGCTGCAGGGCGCGAAACGGGCGCCGGCCTCCACGATCGTCACGTCCTGCAGCCCGAACGCGTCGGCGCTGCGGAGCACGGCGGCTTGGTTGTGCCCGTCGTGCACCGCCTCCAGGACGACGGTGACGAAGCGCGTGCGCTGGCTCAGCACCTCGAGCAAGCGGGCGCCGCGGTCCTCGCTGAGGATCTCCCACAGACGCTCGTCGCGGGGATCGGCGAGGCCCCGGTCGAGCAGGCTCTTGAACCGCTGCTGGTGCGTGTCCGACACAGGGGCGTATGATATCACGCTCGTGAGATCACGATCGCAGGTGCGCTTGGTCAAGCCGGACTGCGCCCGAGCCGGTTGCCCGTGACCGCTGCCACGCTCGTGGCGGCGGTCGCCCTGTGGCTGGCCGCGGTGGCCGCCATCCGGCGTCTCTACCGCGCCGGTCGCCTCCAACAGGACCTACACGTCGACTTAGCAGCGATCGGTCTACTCGCGGTCTTGAACGGGGCATTCTTCTGGCGCCTGATCGCCGGCGGCGCCTGGATGCCCGAGGGCGGCGGCGACATGGCGGCGTTCCTCCTGCCAATGTACCGCTATGCAGCGTGGAGCTTGCGCGCAGGCGACCTGCCGCTGTGGAACCCCTATTGGCACTCGGGCGCGCCGTTTGCGGCCGACATCCAGGCGGGGATGTTCTATCCGGTCAACCTGGCAGCCTTCGCGCTCGTGCCGCGGCTGACCATTCACTGGCTGGAAGCGCTCTCGGCCGCTCACTACGTGGTCGCCGGCACGGGGATGTACTGCCTGTTGCGCTTCATGCGCCCGGCTCCCGCGCGCCTGGCGCGAGCGGCGGCCGTGCTCGCGGCCGTGGCCTTCATGTGGTCCGACCTGTTCGTGACGCACTTCGGCAACACCAACCTGCTTGCCGTCGCCGCGTGGCTGCCGTGGTCCTTCCTCGGCTTGCACCGCGCCCTGGAGTCGCCGACCGCCCGCAATGGCCTGTGCTGGTCGCTGGCGGCGGGGCTGGCCATCGCGATGGCGGGGCTCGGGGGCCACGCTCAGCCGTTGGCCTACACGCTCCTTGCGCTCGCCGGCTACACGGCGGTCCACGCTGCCGGGGCCGTCGTCGGGGCGGCAGTCGGCCCGGGCGAGAGCGCCTTGGGGGATACCGTGCGAGGCGTCGCGGCGGACGTGGGACTCGCTGCCGCGGCCATGGGGCTAGGGCTCGGCCTGGCCGCCGTCGCGCTGGTGCCCGCCGTGGAACTGGTCGGTCACACGCGCCGGGCGGACCTCGGTTCGGTGGCGGCGGCGGAGTACTCGCTGCCGCCCGAGCTGCTCTCCGGGCTCGTGGCGCCGGGAGTGTTCGGGCGCGGCATGCAGCAGTACTGGGGACCGTGGCCGAGAGTCGAGACAGGCTACATCGGTGTCGCGGCGATGGCCTTGGCGATCGTCGGTGTGGCGCTGCTCCTGGCTCGATGCCCCTCGTTGCGGGGGACGCCCGGGGGCTACTTCGCCCTCCTGGCCGTCGTGGCCCTCCTGCTCGCCCTTGGCGAGCACGGACCGCTGTACGACGTGGCTCGGCGCTGGCTGCCTGGCTTGGCCGGCATGAGAGCACCGGCCCGGTTCGTGTTCCTCACCGACTTCGGGCTTGCGGCCCTGGCGGGACTCGCTTTGCACGCGCTGCTGCAAGAGCGGCGAGCGACGGTCGTAGGCTCCGTGCGCCTCGCCCTGGCCGCAGCCTTGGCGGTTGGCGTGGTGATCGCTGCGCCTGGGGTCGCCGCCGCCGTGCGCTTGGCCGCGGAACTCGGGCCAGACCGCCTCGCCGGCGCGCGAGTCGCCCTCGCCTCCGCCACGGCGGTGTTCGCGGCGACCGCCGCAGTCCTGGCACTCTACCTGCACGGCCGCCTCGGTCGACGGGCCCTGGCCGCGCTGCTCGTCGGCCTCGTGGCCGGCGAGTTGTTCGCCTCGGGCTCGTCTCTCGACTGGGCGGGCTGGGACCCGACGCACAACCTCGAGCCGCCGGCCATGGAGTTCCTGGCTGGAGACCCAGGGCTGTATCGCGTGGAGGTGCGGCCCGAGGTGTGGGGCTGGTGGAGCCCCGGCGCGACGCTCAACGGCGGCGAGTACGACGTCTCCGGCGTGTACAACCCACTACAGCTGGCCGACTACGAGCTCGTATGGGAGAGCCTGACCGACAGGTCGATGCCGCTGTATGACTTCCTCAACGTGAAGTACGTCGTCGGGCCGAAGGACTTCGCGCTGCCCTGGGACGAGTTCGTGCCGGTCTACGACGCCGACGAGCACGTCAACATCTACCTCAACCGGGAGTCGATGCCGCGGGCGATCGCAGTGCGGTCCGGGAAGTACGTCGCGGATCACGAGGCAGCCTGGGCCGCCATCCGCGAGCCGGGCTTCGATCCCGCGCGGCAGGTGATACTGGAGCGTGCAGACCCGGCGGCTGGCGATGCGCCGCAGGACGGGGCGCCGGGGGATAGAGCGTTGGAGGACAGCGCGTCGCAAGACAGCGCGCCGGGGGACAGTGCGCCAGGGGACGCGACGACATGGGACGGGGTGCCGGGAGCCTCGGCGACGGTCGGCGACGGCGAGTGGTCGGGTGAGGTGGCGGTCGACATAACCGGGTACCGCAATGACAGCATCGAAGTGCGGGTCGAGCTGCCCGATCCCGGCTACCTCGTGCTTAGCGAGACCTTCTACCCGGGGTGGGACGCTCTCGTGGATGGTGAGGCCGCACCCATCCTGCGCGCCAACTACGCCTTCAGAGCGATCGAGCTGCCCGCGGGGGCTCACGATGTGCGGCTGCGCTTTCGCCCGCGATCGGTCTGGGCGGGGGCAGCCGTGTCCCTGGCGACCGCAACGCTGGCGCTGGTCGCGGCCTTAGGCTGCCGACGCGCCCTGGCGGTACAATTGGGCGCCAAGACCAAGCCGAGCGAGGAGTCCTAGGTCCCACCGGGTAGCCGGGTAGCCGT
Organism: Anaerolineae bacterium; assembly: GCA_046259645.1. GTDB lineage: Bacteria > Chloroflexota > Anaerolineae > Epilineales > Epilineaceae > JBJYWW01. The sequence goes on along the minus strand of JBJYWW010000130.1, from coordinate 3,362 downwards.
ATCGCGGGTCGGTACCGTGTCGGTTCGCGGCTTGGCGCGGGGTACGGGGCCGGGACCGGGTGTCGCGTGAGCCACAACGAGTTGAGCACCGCGTGATCGATACCGAGCCGAGCGTTCAGGCGAGCTCCGAAGCGGCCACCGACGGGACGCCTAGGCGCAGCTTACCCTACATGCCGGGCCTGGACGGCCTTCGGGCCGTCGCGGTCATAGCCGTGCTGCTGTATCACGCCGACCTGATGTGGATCCCGGGTGGGTTCCTCGGGGTCGAGGTGTTCTTCGTGATCAGCGGCTACCTCATAACGTCGCTGCTGCTTCGCGAGCACGAGCGGACTGACACCGTCGGCTTCCGGGCGTTCTGGGGCCGGCGTGCGCGCCGCTTGCTGCCCGCGCTGTTCGCGCTGCTGCTCGGCACCGCGGTCTACGTGGCGCTGTTCCTGCCGCAGGAGGTCGCGCGGCTGCGCGGCGACTACGCGGCCGCGTTCACGTACGTCACGAACTGGTACCTGATCCTGAAGCAGGAGTCGTACTTCGAGGCCATGGGGCGGCCGTCGCTGCTGAAACACCTGTGGTCGCTGGCGGTCGAGGAGCAGTTCTACATAATCTGGCCCGTGCTGTTCGCCGGGGGCATGGCGTTGCTCAAGCGGCGCGGGTTCCTGCTGGCAATTGTCGCGGCGGCCCTCGGCTCGACTGCGCTCATGTGGGCGCTTTACGAGCCGCTGACTGATCCGTCGCGGGTGTACTACGGCACCGATACTAGGGCGGCGGGACTGCTGGTCGGTGCGGCGCTCGCATTCGTCTGGCAGCCGTGGCGCGTCCACGACTCCGACCTAGGCTCCGCCCGGCTTCGGGCGATCGACCTGGTGGGGACGGCCGGCCTCGCGGTGGTGGTCGCGCTGTTCCTCCTCGTGAGCGAGTACGGCGACTTCCTGTATCGAGGTGGGTTCCTGGTGCTGTCCGTCGCCACCGCCGGGCTCATCGCCGCCACGGTTCATCCGGCGGCCTGGGTCGGGCGCGTGATGGGCGTGGCGCCGCTGCGGTGGATAGGACTGCGATCCTATAGCATCTACCTATGGCACTGGCCGGTGTTCGTGGTGACCAGACCCGGCATCGACGTGCAGCTCTATGGCTGGCAGTCGCTCGCGCTCCGCCTGGCGGCCACGTTTGTGCTGGCCGACCTGTCGTATCGGCTCGTAGAGGGGCCGTTCCGCCGCCGCGACATCGACCGCTGGACCGCCGCGCTGAGGAGCCGGCTTTCGCGCGCTCCGACGGGCCCGGCCGTGGAGTGGGCCATGCTCGCCGCGGTGCCGGTGGCCGTGTTCCTGGTGCTGTCGGCGGCGAGCGTGGCGTGGAGCGAGGAGCGCCAGGCGCTGCTCAGCGCCGTCTCTCCTGATGATCCGTGGCCGATAATGGCCACTGCCAGCGTGGAGCAGGAGCTCGGTGCCCCGGAGCCCGGCGAGCTCCCGACTGGGGCTCCGGCGACGGCGACCGACAGTCGGTCCGATCCCGACACTGTGGCAGCGACCCCGCCCCCGACGGCTCTCCTGCGCGAGGCCGGTCCGGGCACCGTCGGGCCGAGGCGCTTCGCCACCCCCGACCGCCTGGCGCTGCTGCGCGCCACGGGGCGAGCCAAGGCGGCGGCGGCTGGTGCGGGAACCGCCGCCGCTGACGACGGCTGGTCGTGGGACCAGGCGGAACCGGCGGCCGACCGCACGGCGGCCGCGCTCGATGCGCTCCTCCGCTCGCCGCCCGAGTCCCGGAGCGCCGCGACGCAGGCCGCGCTGCGGAGCAGCGTAAACCCGGGGATCAAGCAGGTCACCTTCATCGGCGACTCGGTGCTGCTCAGCGCGGAGTACGCGCTGACCGAGGTGTTTGGGCCGGCGGCGAGGATCGACGCGACCGTCAGCCGCCAGTTCTACTCGGCGATCGACACGGTGCGGTTCCTTCGCGCCACCGGCCAGCTGACCGACGCAGTGGTGATCCATCTTGGCAACAACGGCGCAGTCAACGACCAGCAATTCGACGACATGATGGAGGCGCTGCAGGGCGTCGAACACATCTACTTCGTTACGGTGAAGGTGCCACGCCGCTGGGAGGGGGTCGTCAACGAGGCTCTGCACAGGGGTGTCGAGCGCCGCCCCGAGGCCACGCTGATCGACTGGCACGACATCAGCAGCCGGCGCCCCGAGCTGTTCCGTGAGGACGGCGTCCATCTCGTGCCTGAAGGGGCGCGGTTCTACGCCGAGCTCATCGCTCTCAGCCTCTAGGCCACCGCAGCCGAGGAGCCGCCGCGCGGAGAGCGCCGGCCCCGACGGCGGCTATCGGGCGCCTGCCGCCGTTTGCGCAGGTCACCAACGCCCCTACTGCTCCGGCCACTCCAACTCGCAGTAGCGGTCCGCGTCCCGCTCGAACCAGTTGTCGCGGTACCAGTGGCCGCCGCGCAACTGCGCCCACACGCCGGCAACGAAGTACGCCGGCATGAACAGAACCCCCCAGCGCTCGGTCTGGCGGACGTGACCGTGCTCGTGGCCCCTGCACGAGGCGATGCTGCGCGAATCGCGGCCCACTATCACGTGACCGACGGTGATCGCGCTGGCCCGGAGGAACGGCAAGCGCAAGAGCCGCTGCGCGGCGCCGTCCCGGAACTCGATCACGCCGTGGCGCCGCTCGACCCGCCCGCCGGTGAGCAGCGTGACCGCGCCTATCGACAGGCCGAACAGCGTCATCGGAGCGGCCCAGGCGTAGCCGACGATGGGGCGTCGCCCGCTGCCGGCCGTGACCGACGCGCCCTGCTCGGGCGCGCCCGGGTCCGATCCGCCGCCGTATCCGACGTTGCGCCTGTCCGTGGTCGCCACCTCCCAATCGCCCGCGCTGTGCTGCCGGCCGGATGATGGCACCTCGGGACCGGTGGCGCAACGGCCTGGAGGCGCAACGACCTGGCGGCGCCACCTCTCGCCCGCGCGGACGCCACGACGCCAGTAGGGACAGATCGGATGGACCAGGCGATGTTTCGCCCGCCCGGTCCTCGCGCACGAGGCCGACCTTTGCGGCGCTACCCGCCGCATCGTATACTTCGAGCGGCTACAGGACCGGGCTCCCCCACGGCTCGAGGAGTCAATGACAAGCAGCCACGTACCCAGCGCGCCCGCCGGTGCCGTGCACGACGCCGAGCGGGCGCTCGATGCGCTCGTCGCCGATTGGTCGCTCCGCTACGGGCGTTCAGTCGCTGAGCTCGTCGTCACCCATGGCGCGAGACGTCCCCTGCTGCTCAGCGGCACGGTCGCGCTGCCGGGCCAACTGCGCGCTGCGCTGGAGGCCCTGGAGGCTGTAGCAGGAGGCGACGTCGACGCCGAGGTGACGGTGCT
>JBJYWW010000129.1:0-4713 GCA_046259645.1 Anaerolineae bacterium | reverse complement strand
CGTGACAACGACGTCCTGGCCGTCGACGGTTGGAGCGAGGCCTACTACGAGCACTTCACGGTCGGCTCGTCCGGCGCCGGGGATCGGCCGCTGGTCGTCAGCTACTCGACGAGCCCGCCGGCGGACGTCCTGTATGCCGAGGACGGGCGCACGGAGCCCGGCAGCTTCAACATATCGCCGCCCGGCGAGACGTTCAGGCAGATCGAGTTCGTGGGAGTGCTGGCAGGCACGGAGAACCGGGAGCTGGCGCGTGAGTTCGTAGACTTCACCCTCGGTGAGGCCTTTCAGAACGACCTGCCGCTGCAGATGTTCGTGTATCCGGTCAGCACCGAGGCCGAGCTGCCGCCGCTGTTCGAGCAGTACGCCGAGGTGCCCGCCGAGCCTGCGCAGATCGATCCGCAGCTGATCGAGCGGCATCGCGAAGAGTGGATCACCGCGTGGACCGACACCGTGCTCCGCTAGGGTGACCTTCTTGCGAAGCCGCCCGCCGGTGCACCGCGCGCTACGCATAGCGGTCGGTCTCGGCCTGCTGGCGTTTCTAGCCGCCTTCTACTTCCATCCGCTGTTCAGCATCCTGAGGCTGAGCCTGGCGCCGGACGGGCGCCTCGAAGCAGCCGCCGCCGTGGAGGTCCTGTCAGAGGCGTACGTCTGGCGCCTCGTCGGGTTCACCACCTGGCAGGCCACGCTGTCGACCGCGCTGACGCTCGCGCTCGGGCTGCCGGTCGCGTACGTCTTCGCCCGCTACGACTTCCCAGGCAAGCAGACGCTGCGGGCAGTGACCGCCGTGCCGTTCGTGCTCCCGACCGTCGTCGTGGCCGCGGCCTTCCTGGCACTGCTGGGCAACGGCGGCGTGATCAACAGGTGGCTGCAGGCGGCCCTTCAGCTGGAGGCGGGCCCGCTGCGGCTAGAGCGGACGCTGTGGATCGTGCTGCTGGCCCACGCCTTCTACAACCTCGGCGTGGTCGTCAGAACAGTGGGCGGCTTCTGGTCGAACATGGGCTCCGAGCTCGAAGAGGCCGCCGCGGTGCTCGGCGCCGGTCCGTGGCGGCGGTTCTCGCACGTCACGCTGCCGCTGTTGCTGCCGAGCATCGCCGCCGCCAGCCTGCTCGTGTTCTTGTTCTGTTTCACGAGCTTCGGCGTCATGCTGATTCTGGGCGGGCTCCGCTACTCGACGCTCGAGACCGAGATCTACCGGCAGACCATTGCTTTCTTCGACCTGCCGGCGGCGGCGGTGCTCGCGCTGCTGCAGCTGGTGATCACGTTCGGGGTCATGGTGGCGTACACGCGGCTGCAAGCGCGAACCAGCGTGACGCTGGCGCTGCAGCCCAGCCGGCACACCAGCCGCCCGCCGGCGGGCATCTGGCGCCGCCTGATGGTCGCCGCCGTCGTCATCGCTCTGTCCGCCTTCGTCCTCACGCCGCTGTTGACGCTGGCCTGGCGCAGCCTCACGCTCGGCGGCGAGATGACGCTGGTCTACTACCGCGAGCTCGGCGTCAACCGTCTCGGCAGCGCCTTCTTCGTGCCCCCAGGCGAGGCGGTCTGGAACTCGCTGCGCTTCGCGCTGACCGCGACCGGCCTGAGCCTGGCGCTGGGAGTCACCGGCGCCTACATGGTTGCCGGCCGTCGATCCGGCTGGCGGACGCTGCTCGATCCGATCCTCCTGCTGCCGCTCGGGACGTCGGCGGTGACTCTTGGCCTCGGCTACGTGGTGGCCATGGGCAACCTGCGCGCGTCGACGGCGCTCATCCCGGCGGCGCACACGCTGATCGCGATGCCGTTCGTGGTTCGCGCCATCCTGCCTGCCCTGCGCGGCTTGGACCAGCGGCTTCGTGACGCGGCAGCCGTTCTCGGCGCCGGGCCCGTGCGGGCATGGCGCCAAGTCGACCTGCCGATTCTCTGGCCGGCCGTGGTCGTCGGCGCCGCCTTCGCGTTCACGATCAGCATGGGCGAGTTCGGCGCGACACTGCTGATCAGCCGGCCGGAGACACAGACGATGCCCGTGGTCATCTACCGGGCTCTCAGCCGCCCGGGCCAGCTCAACTACGGTCAGGCCCTGGCGATGAGCACGATCCTGATGGCCGTGTGCGCCGCGGCCATCGTGATCATAGAGCGCTTCCGCTTCCGCGACATCGGGGAGTTCTAGCGTGGCGATTGATGGCAGGACCGATAGCGGCACCGATGGCGTGACCCGTGTCGGCACCGATGGCGGCACCCATGCCGGGACCCATGCCGGCACCGATAGCGGCACCGATGGCGTGACCCGTGTCGGCGCCGATGGCGGCACCCATGCCGGGACCCATGCCGGCACCGATAGCGGGACCGATCGCGCGACGCAGTCCGAGCCGCGACGCCCCGCAAGCCTGCTGAGCGTGATCGACGTCACCAAGACGTACCCGCCGGACACGGTGGCGCTCCGTGGGGTGTCGCTCGAGGTGGCGCCGGGCGAGATCGTCGCGCTGCTCGGACCCAGTGGCTGCGGCAAGTCGACGCTGCTTCGGTTGATAGCCGGGCTGGATGCGCCCGACTCGGGCGACATCCTGCTGGAGGGTCAGTCCATGCAGGGCGTTCCCGCGCACGAGCGCCGCTTCGGGCTGATGTTCCAGGAGTTCGCGCTGTTCCCGCACTTGGACGTGGCCGGCAACGTCGCGTTCGGCCTGCGCATGGCCGGCCTGTCGGAGCCGGTGATCGACGCGCGCGTGGCGCAGCTGCTGCACCTGGTGAATCTCGAGGGCTACGGGGACCGCTCGGTGCACGAGCTCAGCGGGGGCGAGCGGCAGCGCGTGGCGCTCGCGCGCAGCCTGGCGCCAAACCCCCGGCTGCTCGATGAGCCGCTCGGCGACCTCGATCGGGCGCTGCGCGAGGACCTGCTCGGCGAGCTGCGGCCGCTCCTCACGGACATCGGTCAGACCGCGCTGTACGTCACCCACGACCAGCAGGAGGCCTACGCCATCGCCGACCGGATGGTCGTCATGGACCGTGGCCTGTTCGAGCAAGTGGGTCCGCCGCAGGATGTCTGGGCGCAGCCGTCGAGCCCGTACGTCGCCTCGTTCCTGGGACTGGGCAACCTCGTGCCGGCGCGCGTCGATGCCGCGCGATCCAACGTGGCGATCACACCGGTGGGTCGGTTCGCGGTAGCGCCGGCACCGATCGGCGCTCACACCCTGCTGATCCGGCCTGACTCGGTGGGCGTCGTGCCGGCGACCCACGACCTCGCCGGGACGGTCACGGGCGTGGTGGCGTCGTGCAGCTTCCGGGGCAGCGTGTACCGACTCGCGATCGACGTCCCGTTCAGCGAGGAGGAGACAGGCGGAGGCCCAACGCCGCGACGCGCCCTGGGGGCCGGACGGGTTGCGACGCGACTCGAGTTCGACGTGCCGGCCGAGGCGTCATCTTGCAGCGCGCCGACAATCGGGGAGCAGGTGACTCTAGCTATCGCCCGGCACGGCACCCAGCTGATCCTCGGGCCACCCCCAGCTCAAAACAAGCGGGTCAGTGCCGTCAACCACAGCCCATCGTGACCGGCACTGACCCTTGTAGCACGCCCACGTCTCAACGCAGTCACCGCTCGCTTGAGCGGCAGACCCCCACACAGCCGCTGGCGTGTGAGTGCTACCGTCGTGATTGTAACGCATGCGGGACGCAGCCGCACTTAAGGTTACATTAAGATTAAGACGAGCTCGTCCCGCCCCTCGCCACCTCCAGGTTGGCCTTGATCTGACCGAGGTGGTCGTCGAAGTGCTCTCGCCCGAAGTGCGTGCTGCCGCCGAGGCTCTCGGTGACGGTCGGCTTGGGCTCGCCCTCGAGCGCCGCGAGGCAGATGTCCCTCGTCTCGCAGATCTCGTTCTCGAAGCGATCAAGCAGGCTCGCCAGGCCCAGCGCCGCCACGATGGGCATTCGCATCGGCTCGACACCGATTGGCCACGAGGTCGTCGGCGCATCCGCCAGCTCGCGGCTGATCCAGTCCTGGCCGTACTTCTCGCCGGTCACCAAGTGCGCGAGGATCTCGTTGATCGACCACTCGCCCTCGGCGGGCTTGAACTCCGCTTCCTCCGGCGTCGCGTCGGCCAGAAGATCGCGAAGCTCGCTCGGCATGGCCGTGTAGGTTCCCGCGACGTACTCGCGCAAGCCCTCGAGATCCCTCGGGAAGTCGGGGCGCGGCGGCGGCTGGGTCGTCACCTCGGCCGTGTGCTCCTCCCCGTCGCGCCAGTAGCGCACGGTGATGGTGTCGCCGGCCTTGCGCGCGCCCAGGAAGCCGGACAGGTCGGCGAAACTCTTAACCTCGACGTCGTCCAGCGCGACGATCACGTCGCCCTTCCGAAGGCCGGCCTTGCTCGCCCCGCCGTCGTCGACGACGCCCGACAGCCAGATGCCCTCCGTGACCGGCAGGCCCTGGCGCTCGGCCAGCTCCTCGTCCACGGCCTCGAGCATGATGCCGACCATCGCCCGCCGCGCTTCGCGCGCGTTGATCCCGGACTCGACGTAGGTCTTGAGATCGGCAAGCCGCTGACCCCACAGCTCCGACTGCGGCTCCGCATCGGACGCCGGTACTCCGGCCACGGTCAGCTGCACATCCGTGCCCTCGCCGCCCTCCGTCAACGCGAACGACACTGTCGTCTCGTCTCCAACTGCGTCGTCGCGCCATTGCCAGCTCAGCTCCGACGGCGGCTCGTATGTCGTCCATGATACCCTCTGCGCCATCGCGTCCATGCCGTG
>JBJYWW010000128.1:0-3893 GCA_046259645.1 Anaerolineae bacterium | reverse complement strand
TCTCCTTCGGCGCCGGGCGTCACACGACGCGATTCCACGCCAAGTGCCTGTCGGAGGACCTGGCCGACGTGTTGGAGACCCTGGCCGAGATGCTGACCTCACCGGCCTTTCCGGACGCCCAAGTGGAGCTCGTTCGCGGTCAGATCGCGACGGCGATCAAGCAGCGTCAGAGCAGCACCAGGCACCGCTCTGCCGTGGCATTCCGTGAGCTCGCCTACGGCACCGACCACCCGTACGGTCGCGACACGGACGGCACGGCGGACAGCATCGCGGCCGTCTCGCGCTCCGACCTCGTGGCGTACTACGAGCGGGCGCTGCACCCATCTGGCGGCATCGTCGCGCTCGTCGGCGCGGCGCCGGCCGCTGCTGCCCTCGACGCCCTCTCCCGCACGATCGGGGCGTGGCAGCCCGGCGGGGCCCCGCCCGAGCGGCTGGTGGTCCAGCCACCCCCTGACGCTGGCGAGGTCCGGCGCGACGACGTGCTAGTGCCCGGGAAGTCCCAGTCGGACATCGTGCTCGGCAACGCGGCCATCGCCCGAGAGCACCCCGACTGGCTTGCCACCGCCGTCGCCAACGCCGTGCTCGGAGTGTTCGGCCTCATGGGCCGGCTGGGCGAGAACGTCCGCGACAAGCGCGGCCTGGCGTACTACGCGTTCAGCCGGCTGGCGGGCGGTCAAGGTCCGGGCCCCTGGTTCGCCTCCGCCGGCGTCAACCCCGCCAACGTGGACGAGGCGATCGAGGCGACGCTCCACGAGATGCGGCGGTTGCGCGACGAGCCCGTCCCCGACGCTGAGCTGGAGGACGTCAACTCCTACATCTCCGGGAGCTTGCCCCTTCAGCTCGAGACCAACGGCGGCGTCGCCGGCGCGCTACTCGACATCGCGCAGTATGACCTCGGCCTGGACTACCTGCAGAGGTTTCCCAGCCTAGTCGCGGCCGTGACCGCGGACGACGTCCAGCGCGCCGCCCAGGCGCACCTCCATCCTGATGCGGCCGCCATCGCGGTGGCCGGCCCGGAGTCGTGAGAGTCGCGTGCGGCATCGACCTGGTTGAGATCGACCGGGTGGCCGCCGTGCTCGAGCGTCACCCGCGGCGATTCCTGACGCGCCACTTTACCGACAGGGAGATCGCCCAGGCGGCGTCGCGGCCGCAACGGCTCGCGGTGATCTGGGCCGCCAAGGAGGCGGCGGTGAAGGCTCTCGGCACCGGTGTCGGCCCGGTGGATTGGCGCGAGGTGGAGGTGCTCCACCAGCCGTCGGGGCAGCCGGTGCTCCACCTCCACGGGCGGGCCCGCCGGAGAGCGGAGCAGCTGGGGCTCGTGCAGTGGTCCGTCAGCCTATCGCACAGTCGCGACAACGCCACGGCGGTGGTGGTGGCGGTGGGTTGACTTCAACTTGGGTTATGTCAACTTTCCTTGCTTGATGGCCACTGCCGAGTATAATGTGCCGCGTGAGTCGTCGACCCGCGGCGCGGCCGGTACTTCGCAGGCGCCCACTGCAGACTGATCCTCCACCGGCGCGCGCTGCCCTTGCGTTAGCGGTTCTGGCACTGGCCAGCGTGTCGTGTGGCCCAGGTCCGTCGCAGTTGGACGGCGCCGTGCCGGAGATCGCCACGGTCGCCGCGCCGACGGCGACCGTGGGCGCGCCGACTACAGTCCCTAGCGAGGCTGAGTCCCCGCTCTCGGTGTGGGCGGTGCCGGCGTTCGCTCCCGCGAACGTCGAGCCGGACGGCGCGCGTGGCTTCGTCGCGGCCATCGAGGCCGCGGCTGCAAACGACGCGCGGCTGGAGTGCGATGTGACCCTGGTGCCGGAGCGCGGCCCGGAAGGGGTGCTGGCTCTCCTGGCCTCCACGACGTCAGCGGCGCCGAACGCCAGGCCCGACGTGGTCATGCTCCCGCTGGACGTCCTCGGCGCTGCAATAGCGCAGGGGCTGATCCAGCCGGTCCCTGACACCGTACCCTCCGGTCGTGTCGACGACGCGTACGGGTTCGCACGTGACGCAGCGTACCAAGGCGGCGTCGATCACGCGTGGGCGGTGCCGTTCGCCGTCGATGTCGCGCACGCGATCGCGCGCGACGAGCCCGTGCCGGCAACGTGGGAGCAGGCGATCGACGAGGGCGTCTTGTTCGTCCTGCCGTCGGGAGAGTACCCCGGCGCCGCGGCGCTAATCGGCTCGGCATACCTATCCGGCGACTACTCCGGCGCGGCGCAAGGCGATGGCGACGAGGGAACCCCCGGCAACGACGGGACCAGCGGCGTTGCCGCGGTCGACGCTGCACGCCTCAGTTCCTCAATCACACCTCTGGCCAACGCCATCGCCGCTCAGGTCGTTGCCGCTCCCGACGCCGAGGCGTCGACGTCGGTCCGGGCGGCATGGAACACGTTCTTGTTGCGAGAGGCCGAGCGCGCTGTAGTGAGCGCGGGTGTGTTCGCCCCGCACCAGGCCGGCTTCCCGGCGCTTACGTGGGGCCCGATTCCAACCGGCGAAGGTAAGGGCCCGTCGCGACCGATCGGTTGGGGCTGGGGGCTGGCCGTGACGACGCCGGACCCTGCACGGGCGGCCATCGCGGGAGATCTAATCGCCCACCTGACCGAGCCAGGCGACGCCGGCTGGGTGCTGGGCGCTGACTACCTTCCCGCCCTGGCGACTGGTTGGCCGGAGCAAGTGGCGAACGGCATCGATCCGGCGCCGTCGACTGAGTACATCGACTTCGTGGAGGATCTGCTCGCCAGCGCCGTCGGCGTCGGCGAGCTGCCGGGGCGCTGGGAGGCGTGGGGCGGGGTGGCCGAATCGCTCTTGTCCGGCTCTTCCGCCGCCGACGCCGCCGCGACGATGTCAGCGGAGTGATGGGGACACTCGGTCACATGCAGCCGCAGCACTCGAAGGACAGCGACATGTCATACCTGGACAGCGCCCTGGACAAATCAGCCCGGGCGCGACTCAGCGGCACAGGCCCCGTCGACATCGTGGTCGGCTTGCCGACGTACAAGAACAGCCGGACCATCGCCGGAGTGATCTCGGCGCTTTCGGAGGGGCTGTCTTCGCACTTCGCGGACCATCGCGCGCTCATCGTCGTGTCCGACGGCGGCTCGACCGACGACACGGTGCCGATCGCGCGCCGGGCGGCGCTGCCACGGAATGTGTCGCTGTTCGCGCACGAGTACCGGGGGGTGACGGGCAAGGGCAGCGCGATTCGCGCCGTGCTCGAGGTTGCCTCCGAGCTCGACGCGCACACGTGCGCGATCGTCGATGCTGACCTCAGGTCGATCACCCCGGAGTGGATAGAGCGGCTGGTCGGTCCCGTCCTCGGCGCGGGCGCCGACTTCGTCAGCCCCCGCTATACGCGCGACCGACACGAGGTGACTATCAACGACATGATCGCGTACCCGCTCACGCGCGCGCTCTACGGCTTCGACATCCGCCAGCCTCTAGGCGGCGAGATCGCGATGAGCCGGCGCGCTTACGAGACGTTCGTGTCACGCGACGTGTGGGAGACTGACGTGGCCCGCTTCGGCGTGCACATCTGGATGATCACGCTGGCGGTGAACTCGGGCTGGCGCATGTACGAGGCCCCGCTCGGGACCAAGACGCATGACTACAAGGACCCGACCGTCGGCTTCGAGCCGAAGTTCATGCAGATTGTCGGCACCATGTTCAGGCTGATGTCGATCTACCGGCGCGTCTGGCCCGAGGTCGCTGGCAGCCGCGCCGTGCCGCTATGGGGCAAGCGGGAGCACCTTGATCCGGAGCCGGTGCCGACTACGCGGAAGACGCTGTGGGACGGCTTCCAGAAGGGCATGAAGCGGTACCGGCGCATAGTCGGCACCATCGTCAGCGACGACAAGCTCGCGGTTCTCGACGAGCTGCGTGACGGCAAGCGCCCGCCCCTCCCA
>JBJYWW010000127.1:0-6263 GCA_046259645.1 Anaerolineae bacterium | reverse complement strand
TCTGGACCTCGATCCAGGTGTTGCAGCGGTCGTCGTTGCCGATGTAGTTGAGGATCGGCAGGTGGACCTGCATCCCCAGCTGCCGGTTCGGGTCGACCGTCGGCTCGCAGGGGATCGGGAACGGCTCCTCGTCGCCGAGGAACTCGTAGAGCTCGCCCGGGTCGACTTCGCCGTTCTGCGGCGTGACGTCAACCCAGACCGCGCGGTCGATGATCAGGTCGCCCGTGTTGCCGAGGCCGACCGGGAACCCGACCTGAATCGTCACGACGTCCGACTCGCCCACGCCAAGCTGCAGATCAGCCGTCGCCGTGCCGCCGAGCGGCGCTGCGCCAGGGATCTGGCCCGGGCCTACGCTGCGGGACGAGATGCCGGTCACGCTGATCGGCGCGCCGTTGCTCGCCCGCAGGCTGACCATGAACTCGGGCTGGCCGGAAACGTCGTTGAGCGGCCCCGTGCCGGTGTTGACGACGTCGATCTTGATCTCGGCCAGGCCGGTAACGCAGGCCTTCTCCGGATCGGCGAACGTCACGGGCAGAGCATCGACCGCCGCCGCATCGACCTGACACACCATCTCGACGTTGTCGACGCCGGTCCACCAGTCACAGCCGCCGACGTTGTAGTAGCGCCAGCGGAGCTTAACGCTCGGCTCGCCCCGCACCTCCGAGATGTCGATGCTGGAGTGCGAGGCCACGTAGCCGCCGTTGCTGGCCATGTTCTGGGCGGTCGTCCAGGTGTTTCCGCCATCGAGCGAGTAGTCGAAGTCGAGCTTGTCGCCGTTGTAGTACCAGTACTGGTAGTCGAACTCGGCCAGCACCTCGCGCATGCCCTCAGTGCTGAACTCGGGCGTGACGAGCCACGTGTCGTACGAATCACCGCAGTATTCGGGGTACGACTCGGCGTAGGCGTAGTAGCCGCTCATCGGCGGGTAGTTGCCGACGCCGTAATATGGCGGATCATCACTTCGGTGCCAGATGACCGGCGAGCCGCCCCAGTCGTCGATGGCCTGCCAGCCGGACGGCGGGAACGAGCCTTCGAAGTCCTCGAGGTCTCCGAAACAGCCGAAGTCCGCAGCGGCGCTGTGGGCGGTGACCGCCGACAGCCCCACCAGCGCAAACGCGGCTACGGTGATGAATAGTGCCACCCTGGCGAATCGATTCTCCATTGTGGGCAGTCCTCCCTGTGTCGTGGGCCTCCCCCAGCCCAACAGCGTTGGTCGAGCGATCTACGTCAGAGATTCACCGCTAGGGTGATCACTAGTAGCCGCGAGCCTTGAACAGGCAAAGCTTGTAGTGGTAAAGCATCAGGTTGAGGTCGTCGAACGTCACGTACCCGTCGCCGTTGGTGTCCATGCCGTTGCGGCACAACTCCGCCGGCGCCCCGAGCTCGCAGTCGTCGCCCTCGGCAAACAGCCAGTCCTTCCAGAGATTGAAATCGAGCTCGTTAACCTTCTCGTCGCCGTTGAGGTCGTGCTCCGGCGGGAAGCAGACCTCCGGCAGCCCCTTCGGCGGCTCCGGAATTAACGCCTGGGCGTAGACCACCGTGGTGATCACCCCCAGGAGCAGTCCCAGCAAGAGCACGCCGCCGGCCATAATCGCCAATCGTCGCATCATAACCACACTCCTCACCCTGTATCGTCGGCCTCCCACCGCCGCCCGTCGGCGCCAGTCGGAGTCCCGCGACTACACGATCCACGAGCCGGGACCAGTTCGCCCAACGCCGTCGCACACACGACGCACACACCGACGGCCAGAAGGACCGTCCCGCCTCACCCTAACAACGCAGGCCAGGCCGCGCGGATACGGCCTAGTAGCGACCAATCCGCCGATCCCGTCAGGAGAAGGCTCGCGCCAGTCGACGCCGCGCCCGAGGCCTTGACTCCCGATCCGGCTCGAACATAGAATCTTGAGTCGCCAAGCGGGGCTTTTGGGGCCGACCCTACTGCTCCAGAGCCGACGGCAGAGTGCGCCGCAACGCGGCGCGCCTTCTGTGAATGGGGAGGATTGCGAGCAATGACCCAGGAGCTCCAAGAAAACGATCGCGCACCCGACTTCGAGCTCGCCGACGCCGAGGGCACGGTGCACAGGTTGAGCGACTACCGGGGCCAGCCGGTGGTGCTCGTGTTCTACCCGATGGATTTCAGCGGCGTCTGCACCGAGGAGCACTCGTGCGTCCTCGACGTCATGCCGCGCCTGAACCAGCTCGAGGCCCAGGTGCTCGGGATCAGCGTCGATCACAAGCACGCCCACAAGGCGTTCGCGGCGGCTAACGGCATCGAGTACCCGTTGCTCTCGGACTTCCAGCCACGCGGCGCGGTGGGCGCCCTGTACGGCGCGTTCGACGAAGAGGCCGGGTTCAACAGGCGTTGGACCTTCATCGTCGATCCCGACGGGCGCATTAGCCACATCCAGCGCAATCAGGTGGGCGAAGTCCCCGACATGGACGAGATCGTGGAGGCCGTCGAAGAGGCGACGTAGCGGCTCGCGCGGCGCAAGCGGCCGCCAGACTGCGGAGCGCGGATGGCGGGAGCCGTCCGCAGGTCAGGCGTAAGTTGGCGGCGCGCTTCGTCGTCTCGTACCCGGAACCGCCTTTCGGCGCGGGACGCGCCGAACAACTCACAAGGACTACTACCATGACCTTCGAACTCCCTGCTCTCCCCTACGCCTACGATGCGCTCGAGCCGCACATCGACGCGCGGACGATGGAGATCCATCACACCAAGCACCACCAGGGGTACGTAAACAACCTGAACGCGGCGCTCGAGGGGCAAGAGCGCTTGGCCGCCAAGGGCATCGAGGACCTGCTCTCCGACCTCGACAGCGTGCCGGAGAGGATCCGGACGGCGGTGCGCAACAACGGCGGCGGCCACCTCAACCACTCGATGTTCTGGACGACGATGAGCCCCGACGGCGGCTTTCCCGGAAGCCTCGAGGGCAAGCTCAACGAGCTGGAGAACGGCGCCCTGCTCTACGCCAAGATCGTCAGCGATCTCGGCAGCGCGGAGGAGATGAGGGCCAAGTTCACCATCGCCGCCATGTCTCGCTTCGGCAGCGGGTGGGCCTGGCTGTCGCTGGACGGTGACAAGCTGGTCATAGAGAGCACCGCCAACCAGGACAGCCCGTTGATGGAGGGCCGCACGCCACTCATGGGCATCGACGTATGGGAGCATGCGTACTACCTGCACTACCAGAACCGCCGCAACGACTACATCAGCGCGTGGTGGAACGTCGTGGACTGGAAGGCGGTCGCCGATCGCTTCGCGGCCGCGACCGCTTAGCGGCGCTGCGGCAACCAGGCTGTCCGACCGGCTGGGCGTGAGGCGCGCGAGAGCCGCCCGCGCCCGGCCGGAGTCAGGCGAACGGCGACCCCCCTCGACCGGAGCAGAGCGACGGACGGCCACCGGACGGCGGCACGGCCAGGCGCCGGCCAGGACGAGAGCACAGGAGTCCCGCCATGACCGTCGAATTGAAGATGCCCCAGCTGGGCGAGAGCGTCCACGAGGGCACCATCGGCAAGTGGCTGAAGGCCGAGGGCGAGCACGTCGAGAAGTACGAGCCGCTCCTCGAGGTCGTCACCGACAAGGTCGACACCGAGATCACGGCCACCGACAGCGGCACGCTCCTGAAGATCTTGGCAAGCGAGGGCGACACGGTTGCCGTGGGCTCGGCCATCGCGGTCCTCGGCGAGGCCGGCGAGGCGATCTCCTATGAGCCGTCGCTCGGCGCCGAGCCGCAGGCCGCTCAGATCGGCGACGCCGAGTCACAGGCTGCGTCGGTCGGCGGTGCCGAGCCGCGGGCCGCGTCAGCCGGAGGTGCCACGCGCGACACGAGCGCTGTCTCGGCAGAGGCGCCGCGCGCGACGCCGGTGGCGGCACGCATCGCCGCTGAGGAAGGGATCGACCTGCGATCGGTGCAGCCGTCGGGCCGTGGCGGCCAGGTCACGAAGGCCGATGTGCTGGACGCGGCGGCGGCGCGGGACGCGGGAGCCGCGCCGGGCGCGGAGGCCGCACCAGTGTCGGCGCCGGCGCCGGCGGGCGACCGCGACCTCGGGTTCATCTCGCCACGGGTGGCACGCATGGCCGCCACCCAGGGCGTCGACCTCCGGCTCGTGCCCGGCACGGGCCGGGACGGGCGCATCACGGCGCGCGACGTCGAAGGCTTCTTGGCGAGCGGCGCGGCGCCCGCGGCGCCGGTCACCGGTCCTGCCGCCACAGCAGCCGCGCCAGGAGCACAGGCGGCGGCCTCGGCGGCGCCAGCAACGACTGGCGGGGCGGCAAGTGGGGCTGCCGTCGGACGCCCAGCTTCGGCGGCGGCGGACGGACCGCACCTGGGCGACGTTGTGCCCATGACCACCATGCGCAGCTCGATAGCGGAGCACATGGTTCGCTCCAAGGCGACGTCGCCTCACGTCTCGACCGTCCACGAGTCGGACATGTCGGCCGTGACGGCGGCCTACCGCGCCCTCAAGGAGCCGATGGCTCGGCGCGGCGTGAAGCTCACGTACACCGCGTTCGTCGTCGAGGCGCTGGCAGCGGCCCTGGCCGACTTCCCGATGGTGAACAGCTCATGGACCGCCGACGGCATACAGATCCACCCGGACATCAACATCGGGATGGCGGTCGCCATTCCCACCGGCCTGATCGTGCCGGTGATCCGCAACGCCAATGAGCTCAGCCTCGAGGGCATCGCCAAGGCCGTGACCGACTTGGCCACTCGTGCGCGCAACAAGCAGCTGACACCGG
Source organism: Anaerolineae bacterium (assembly GCA_046259645.1). Taxonomy (GTDB): domain Bacteria; phylum Chloroflexota; class Anaerolineae; order Epilineales; family Epilineaceae; genus JBJYWW01. The sequence goes on along the minus strand of JBJYWW010000127.1, from coordinate 1,525 downwards.
ACGACGTGCAGGGCGGCACCTTCACGCTCACGAACTACGGCGTGCTCGGCAGCCTGTTCGGCACGCCGGTCATCAACCAGCCCCAGGCCGCCATCCTGGGCACGGGCGCCATCACCAAGAGCGTCGTGGCCGTCGAGACTCCGGACGGCGATCAGATAGCGATCCGGCCCATGATGTTCTTGGCGCTGACGTTCGATCACCGCATCCTCGACGGCGGCACCGCGGACCCGTTCGTGCAGGACATAGTGCGCCGCTTGGAGAACTACGCCCTGTAGGGACCGTCCCGACAGGCGGCGGCGGCCGGTCCCAGCAGTGCGGGAGGTGCCGTGATGGCGCGGCAGGCGTCCAGGTGAGACCGTGGCTCGCCCGAGCCGGATGGCTAGTGGCCGGGCTCGCGCTGTTCTGGACCTTCGCCGCGCTGGTCAGCCCGTACGTCCAGCCGGCCGACGGCGGCGAGATGCAGATGGTCGTGCGGGACCTCGGCGTCGCGCACCCGCCCGGCTATCCCCTCTACACGATGGTCGCGCACGGCTTCGACCGGCTGGTCGCCCGGCCGTCCGTCGCCTCTCTCCTCGGAGCCGATCCGGCCCTGGTGGCCGCCGTCTCGACCGACGGCTCCGGCTTGGCCGGAGCGGCTGACCGCTGGACGTGGTCGACGAACCTCTTCAGCGCCGCGCTCGCGGCCGTCACGCTGCTGCTCGTCGCCGCGGCGGCGCGGGATCTGATCGGCTCGTTCGCGGCCGGCCTCCTCGCGGTCGCCGCGCTGGCCTCTAGTCCGACCTTCCTGGCTCAGTCGCTGGTGGCCAACATCCGGATGCCGACGGCGCTGGCCACCGCCGGGCTGCTCTATGTCACGCTGCGCCTGCTGCTCGGCGCTGCGCCGGGCGACCAGCCCGCAGACGGCCGATCCAGGGTCGACTGGGGCATCGTCACGCTGGCGCTGGTCGGCGGCCTCGCCGTGGGGCACCACCTGTCGCTCGCGCCCGTGGCGGTCTTGGCTGCAGTCCTCGTACTCGTGCGTCGCCCGGCAGTGGGCGGCTGGCGAACGATGCTGGCGTCGGTCCTGGCGCTGGCCGCGTCGGTGCTCCCGCTGCTCTACCTGCCGCTGCGCGACCGCGCTGGCGCGACGTTGGCACCGGGCGGCCTCGACACGCTTGGAGGCTTCCTCAGTCACGTGACCGGCTTCGGCTTCCGGGGCGACGTGCTCGGCGCGGGCTCCGCCGCCACGCTGACGGACCGGGCGCTGGTCGTCGCCAACATAGCCGTGATCCAGCTCGGGCTCGCCCTGCTCATCGCCGCGGCGATCGGTGCGGCCTGGCTGCTGCGGGACGGCCGACCGGGCAGCGGCGCCGCCGCCCTGTTGCTGCTGGGCACCGTTGCGTCGACGGCGGTGCTGGCCGCGATCTACCGCGCCCCGCAGACGATGGAGTACCTGATGCCGGCGTACGTGGCGCTGGCACTCCTGGTGGGCGCCGCGACCGGCGCCGCGCGCGACGGCGCGCGCGCCTTGGCCGAGCGTCTCGCC
>JBJYWW010000126.1:5430-11706 GCA_046259645.1 Anaerolineae bacterium | reverse complement strand
AACGCAGCCACAGCCCACGCCGGGGCCGGGCTGGACACCTCAGCCGACCATGGCGCAGTCCACCGCGACTGCCGCGCCAACCGAGACGGCAGGACGGCCCGAACCTAGTCAGCCGCCGCCCGGCGCCCCGACGGGGACCATAGTGCCCGACGAGACCTCGCCAGCCGTGACGCCCCTGCCTAGCGTCACGGCGACGTCGACGATCACACCCACGGCGACCATCACGATCACCCCGGCGCCGGAAGTGGGTGCGCCAGGGGCGCTAGGGTCCGGATGGGGTTTCGGTCGTGACGCCGCCTCAGCGCGGCCCCTCGCCGCCGCGTGGCCGCCGGCGTGCGCCGTGGCGCCGACCGGCAACGAATCGGTCGCGGTCAGTACCCGAGCCCACATGTGTTACTTCAGGTGGCGCAGACCCGCTTAGCCCCCGGAGTGAACAACATGCTCTCACGCAAGCTGCTGACGGCGTCCGGCATCGCGGCAGCGTTGTGTCTCGCGTCGCTCGCCTCCCTCGATCTCGCGGTGACCGCCGCGCCAAGCGATGGGACCACGGAGTCGCGCTTGCCCAGCAGCCCGAGGCAGGGTGGTGCCAGCCCGTGCGTCATGACTCACACCATGACTGCCGATCCGGCCGTGTTGCTGCTCGGCGAGGAATTGACGGTCACGCTGGGAGTTCAGGCGACCTGTCCGAACCTCGAGTCGCCGCTGCACGTGGTGCTCGTACTGGACGGCTCTGGCTCGATGTCCGGGCAGAAGACGCAGCAGATGAAAGCGGCCGCCGCGCGCTTCGTTCGTGACCTGGAGTTGCCGGGTCACGCGGGAAGGCGCGTCGGTGTCGTAGAGTACAACTCGCAGGCCAGGCGGCTGTGCTATCTGACGAACAACGAGAATCAAGCCATCTCCTGCATCAACCGCGTCGGCGCCAACGGCGGGACGTCGATCGACCTTGGGATCCTCGAGGGCCTCCGCGTGCTGGAGGAGGGGCGCCCGTCGGGTCCGAGCTCGGCTGTCGAGGCGATCATCGTGCTTGCCGACGGGGCCAGCCAGACCGGCTGCCCGCCCGTACTGAACGCGGCGCGCCAGGCCCGCGACGAGGGAGTGACGCTGTTCTCGATCTGCCTCGGGCCCGACTGCGACCACCGGTGCATGCTCATGGCGGCCAGCAGCGCGCGCTACTACTACTATATCGAGGACCCCAACTACCTCTATGCTGCCTTTCGCCACATCGCCGACAGCCTGGTGGGCGAGATGCTGGGCGTCGGCGTGCGGTCGCTGCGAGTGCGCGAAGAGTGGGGCGAGCGCTTCGCATACGTCGGTGACAGCGCCGAGCCCGAGCCAGCCGTGGTCGACCTGCCGGCCGACTGGCTCGCATGGCACGAGGACTACCCCGCCCGCGAGGGCGTCACGTTCAGCCTGCGCCTGCGGCCGCTGCACGCCGGTGTCCAACAGGCCAGCGAGTCCGCCACCGGGGTTCTGACTGACGTTCTCGGCCGGACGGCCGCGTGGCAGTTCGTGCCTCCCGAGGTCACGGTTCTGGAGCCCGGCCCGGTGCCGACAAACGCGCCGAGCGCCACGCACCAGCCAGCCACCGCCACCGCCACAGCAACCACGGCCCCTTCGTCGACGGCGACCGAGCGCCCTAAACCAACCTCGGCCTACATCCCCCGAGCCGTTCGGGGCGTGCCGTAGGCGGACGTGCCTGTCGCTCGCGCCGCAGGCCTGCGTGCCTTGCGCCTGCGCCGCGCGCCGTCGTGCCGTAGGCCGTTGCGTCGGCCGCTCGCGTCGGCTCCTTGGCCCGCCTATCCTTGCTCCAGTAGCCGTGGCCGCCCGCGCCAACCGGGCATTCGCCGATGACTAGGAGCCAGCCAGTGCCCGAGATGCCACACGACGAGCTCGCGCTTCGCCGCGAGCGCTTCTCAGCAGAGGCCGCGCCGCTCAACGTCGACGGCATCGCCCTGTTCCACAGCCACAACGTCGGCTACCTGAGCGGATTCGCGTTCGTGCCCACCGAGCGTCCGATCGCGTACGTCGAAGCGGCCGACGGCTCATGCGTGTTGGTGGTGCCCGAGCTCGAGGGCGAGCATGCCGCGACCGCGGGCGGCGTCGAGCGAGTCGTCACGTACGACGAGTTCCCGGGCGACCGACACCCGATGGAGCTGATCCGGGACGTCGTCCACGACCTGGGGCTCGACGGGCCGGGGCGTCGCGTAGGCGTGGACCACAACGGCTACCCGCCGGTGTTGGGTTACTGGGGTCCGCCGCTGTCCGAGCTGATCGGCTCGGAGCTCGTGCCGCTGAGTCGGACGCTGGACAGGGTGATGATGGTCAAGAGCTCGTACGAGCTCGACCTGCTGCGGATGAGCAGCGACTGGGCCGCACGCGCCCATGAGCTGCTGCAGGCGTACACGGCGGTCGGCGTGACGGAGACCGAGGTGGCACAGCGCGCCTCCAGCGACGCCACAATGGAGCTCGCGAGGGCGGTGCCCGGCTACAGTGGCGGTGGCAACGGCTCCGGCGCGCGTGCCGGCTACCGCGGCCAGATCGGGCGGCACGGCGCGTTGCCGCACTCGCTGGGCGAGAGCATCAGGTTTGAGGCCGGTGACACGCTCGTCACCGGCGCAACGGCGCCGATGTGGGGCTACGTCTCGGAGCTCGAGCGCACCATGTTCATGGGTCCGCCAAGCGACGAGCAGCGGCGTCTGTTCGGCCACGTGCTGCGGCTGCAGGACATCGGCTTCGATGCGATCCGTGCCGGCGAGCCGGCATCGGGGGCCGACGAGGCGGTCCGCGCGTACTTCGAGCAGGAGGGGCTCTGGGACTACTGGCGCCACCACGTTGGTCACGGCATCGGCCGTCGCTACCACGAGGCGCCCTTCCTTGATCGGGGCGATCACACCATCCTCGAGCCCGGCATGGTCCTGACCGTCGAGCCTGGGCTCTATGACCCCGACTGGGGCGGCTTCCGCCACTCCGACACAGTGGTGGTCGAGGACAACGGCATTGAGATCATCACCGCCGCCTACCCGCGCGACCTGGAGTCCCTTGTCATCCCCCTCTAGCGGGCCGCTCGACGGAGCCGAGCTCACGGGGGCGCGCGTCCGGTCCGGGCTGGCGGCCGAGCGCCTCGGGGCGACGATCACCGTCGTGCAGTCGGTGGGCTCGACGATGGACGCCGCTGCCGAGATTGCGCGCGAAGGCGCCCCGGACGGCGCGGTGGTCATCGCCGACTTCCAAAGCGCCGGGCGCGGCCGCCTTGATCGAACGTGGGAAGCGCCGCCGGGCACGGCGCTGCTGATGTCCGTGTTGCTGCGCCCGGACCTGCCGCGCGAGCGTCTCAGCCAGGTGCAGATGGCGTTCTCGCTCGCAGTTGCCGACGTCCTGGACGCGTTCCTTGCCGAAGGCGCGCTTCGTGCTGAGGCAGACGACGCTACTCGCCGGACCGTGCTGAAGTGGCCCAACGACGTGCTGGCCCTCGGCGAGCGAGGCGGCAAGATAGCGGGCCTCCTGTCGGAGGTCGCGTGGGCCGACGACGCGCCCCGCGTGATCGTGGGACTCGGCGTCAACGTCAGCCAGGAACCGGACCAGCTGCCGCCTGGCGCGACCAGCCTGGCCGTCCTTGGCATCGCCAACACGGCGAGAAGCAGCGGGTCGCTGCAAGCCGGTGCCCTGTCCGCCGCCGATCTGCGGGCGCATCTCGCCGCCGCCGTGTTGAACGCCGCCGATGCCAACTACTCCCGACTACTCGCGGGCGAGAGCCTGGTCGACCAGTGGGCGGGACGACTCGTGACCATCGGGCGCCGCGTAGTGGTGCACACTGTGCCGCAGGCGGCAGAAGCTTCGAGCCCTGATGCGCAGCCGGCAACCGGGGTGACGGGCCCCAGCGCGGCGAAACCAGCTGCACGGTCGCCAGCCGGCGCGTCGGGTGATTACCCAGGCACGGCTCCGGGCCGGACTTCTCTCGCGGGCGTCGCGGTCGGCGTCGCGGCAACAGGCGAGCTGCAGGTGCGCACCGACGGCGGTGACGTAGTGACCGTTCGCGCCGGCGATGTCACCCTTGCTCCCGACGAAGGCACTCTGGCGCCGGAAGACGTGCCGCAAGCGCCGAGCGACTTTGCGTCGGCGCCCGACGACGCAGATCCTGCGGCAAGGTCGTGACCGTGCGCGACGGCGACGTCACGCTCGCCGCGGGTGGCGACCGCCCGACGGACCCATCGCCGCCCGAAGCTGCCGAAGCGTCCTCGGCCACGCCCTGGCCACGGGCGATCATGCACCTGGACATGGATGCGTTCTTCGCCGCCGTCTACCTGCTGTCGCACCCGGAGGACGTGGGCAAGCCGGTCGCCGTGGGCGGCCAACCGGGCTCGCGCGGTGTCGTCGCCGCGGCAAGCTACGAGGCGCGGCAGTTCGGGGTGCACTCCGGAATGCCCGCTAGCCGCGCGGCGCGGCTGTGCCCAAACCTGAAGATGGTGTCGCACGACTGGCCGACGATTGCGGAGAAGTCGCGCCTGGTGCGGCAGGTCCTCAGCGAGTACGGCCCCGTCGAGCCGATGAGCGTAGACGAGGCGTTCGTCGACCTCAGCGATCACGACGATCCGCCCGCGGTCGCCGCCGCGGCCCAGCAGCACGTGATGGAGGCCACGCGACTGCCCGCCTCGGTCGGCCTGGCGACCAGCAAGCTGGTGGCAAAGGTCGCCTCCGACTTCGGCAAGCCGCACGGCTGCACCATAGTCCAGCCGGGCGACGAGGCCGACTTCCTAGCGCCGCTGAACGTGCGGGTCATCTCGGGAATCGGTCCGCGCACGGCGGAACGCCTGCTGGAGCTCGGGATCGAGACGTGCGGCGATCTGGCGGACGCCGACCTCGACGCGCTCACGGTCGCAATGGGGCCGCACGCCGCGTACCTCCCCAGCCGCGCCCTCGGGATCGACCGACGATCGGTCCGCGAGCACCGCGGGCCGCCCAGGTCGATCAGCGCCGAGCGCACGTTCTCATCCGACATCACGGACCGCGACGAGCTGCTCGGACGGCTGCGCGAGCTCTCGGCGCGCGTCGGCAAGTCGCTGCGCCGGCGCGAGATGGTGGCCTGGACGGTGACGGTCAGGTTCAGGTGGGCCGACTTCACGACCTTCACCCGCCAGCAGTCGGTGTCGGTGCCGATCGACGCCGACGACGACATCTACGACTGCGCCCAAGCGATATGGTTCGAGCATTGGCCCCCCGGGCAGCCGGTCCGGCTCATCGGCGTCGGCGTGTCGCGCCTGGAGAAGCCGGTGGCACGCCAGCTCACGCTCGATCTCTAGCGCGCTGCCGACGGCCCCACACTCGGCCGTCGCGCCACGTCACTCGCGCCACGTCAGTCGCTCTTGACAGCCTGCCGTGTAGTGTGTAGTATATACTACACACCATGGACAACGCATTCGGCTCGTACGTCAGGGAGCGCCGCGAGGCGCTGCGCGCGACCGACCCCCGGTTCTCGGTCAGGCAGGTAGCGGCGCGGATAGGCGTGCAGCCGTCCTATCTCAGCAAGATCGAGCGCGGTGAGCAGCCGCCGCCGTCGGAGCAGCGCATAGTCGCCCTGGCGGACGATCTCGGCGAGGACCGCGACGTGCTGCTGGCACTGGCCGGCAAGGTCTCGAGCGACCTGCAGCGGATCATCCGCGGCCGGCCCCAGCTGTTCGCCGAGCTCATCCGCGAGCTGAAGGACCTGCCCGACCAGGCCGTTGAGGCCGTGGTCCAGGAAGCTCGCGAGGTCCGCGACGGCGAGTGGTAGACGGGCGAAAGGACCTCGCCGCGCGAGGCGGCGCGTGACGGGCTTCGCGCCTCCCGCTGAGATAGACAAGCCAACCGAGCAAGCGAGATGAACGCGCAAGACAGCGACACTAGCGCTTGAAGGAGAGACGACGAATGATCGAGTTGCGACGAGACAGGCTAGAGATCAGATTCCCCGAGGTGCACGATGCAGCAGCGCTCAACATTGAGTTCCAGAGGACCTTGCGCATCCCCGACGACGGGCACACCTATCCCCTTCCGCCGGGTCTGGGGCGGTTCCCCCTGCGCCTCGTTGACGAGCATGCCGAGACGGTCCCTCGACTGTGGCTGCAGCACGGCGGCGTGATGCTGCCGATGTACCAGTCGGAGGCGCTGTGGCTGCGCTTCGGCACTGCCCCAGGTCGGGAGCTGCGGGCCCCCTATCCGTTTGCCGTCAAGGTCGCCGCCGGCAAGATCAACGCCGTCTCCGGCGAGGACTGGCGCGACGGGCTGCACGACGGGCCGCACGAC
>JBJYWW010000126.1:2942-5330 GCA_046259645.1 Anaerolineae bacterium | reverse complement strand
CAACGCCGTCTCCGGCGAGGACTGGCGCGACGGGCTGCACGACGGGCCGCACGACAGACCGCACGACGAGCAGCGCGACCGGCTGCTCTCCGCATCGCACGATGCTCGCGGCGGATCCGCGGGACAGGACTACCTGGTCGTGCCGGACCAGCCGTGGCTCGATGGCTACTGCGTCGAGCACGGCGTGATCAGGCAGTTCGTGGCGATGCCGCTAGGCTCGGGCTACTCGGCCGAGGAGCAGCTTACCGGCGCCGCCGAGCACGGCGGGATTCAGATCGAGGTGTTCCCGATGCGGCGCGAGGTATACGAGCGGCGGTTCCCTAAGATCAGCCACCGCCGGCTGTTCGATTCTGGCGCAGCCGATCTTCTCCTCGGCACACCGATGGCGAGGGCGGATACCGGCGCCATGGGCCTCGCGCCTGGCGGCCGCATGCGGCAGTCGATTGTCGACGACCCCTACGGCATGGACGACTGGGACCTGGCGCACTCGGCTCGTTGCTTCGTGCACATCGCCAACTCGCTCATGTGGCGAGCGATCACCGGCGAGCGCCCACCAACCGTCCCGCGCACCGCTGCCGAGTACACCCGGGCCGGCTTGCCCTGGTTCGACTACTATGACGCGGACGCGGCGGAGCTGGAGGGATCGGACCGGCTGGCGGAGCTGTCGAGCGTCACGGAGGTGGCGGCCGAGAAGGGCGACGTTGCTCTCCCGGAGAACGAGTCCGTGACGCCGAGGATCGTCTTGCACCTGCGCCGCGGCATGAAGCCCGAGCAGGTCCGCGAGGGTCGGTTCTAGCTGGCGCGAAGCGCCGGCGGATGGTAGCATCCGCTTTGCGGCGCAGGTTGGCCTCGCCTCTCCAGTCTGCGCAAACGAGTGGCGCGATCCACGACGTCAACCCGAGGCTCGGCCTCGGGCCCGCGGCACGCCATCATCCAAGCATCGTCCCAAAGGAGAAAGCACATGCCGTTCGACATCCTGCCCGACCGCCCGAGGGAGTACATCACCGTCCTGACCGCCAACGTGGTCAACGGCACACACACGCCGAAGATCGTCCGCAGCTCGGGCAGCATCAACGATCCTCGCTCGCGGGTCACGCAGGAAGCCGTGGAAGGCGGCGAGCCCTTCGTGATCTTCCTCGAGGGCTACGGCGCCGGCGAGGCGTTCAACCGCATCATCGCCAAGGGCTACATGACGGGCGGCTGGCTGGACGCGGACGTCTGGGAAGGTCAGATCGACCCTTCGGCCATCGAGGAGTACAAGAGCGAGTAGCGGCGCCCGAAGCATCGGGCCGGCGGACAGGTGACGTCGCCCGCGGAGGCCGGATGGAGAAGATCGTCCTCGCCGACAAGCTGGACCTGATCAGCGAGTACTGGCGGCCGAAGGTCGTCGGTCAGCTCAACGGTCAGCAGGTCAAGCTCGTGAAGCTGCTCGGCACGTTCGTGTGGCACCATCACGACGAGGAGGACGAGCTCTTCCTGGGCATCCGCGGGCGCTTCCGCATCGAGTTCGCCGACCGGGTCGTCGAGATCGGGCCGGGCGAGATGATCATCGTCCCGCGCGGTGTCGAGCATCGCACGGCGGCCGACGAAGAGGCGGAGGTCCTGGTGTTCGAGCCGGCATCGACGCTCAACACCGGCAACGTCGAGCACCCGGACCTCACGGCACCGAACGACGTAGCCATCTGACCGCCGGCCCGCCGTCGCCCCCTGTCCGGCGCCCTCCTGCCCGCCGGCGCCGCGCCGAAACGACGCGGCGCTAGTCGTTCCTTACCTCACCGTCATCGGGGCGAGGGCATCGCCTGACAGGGCGATGTCGTCGGCCGCGTCCCGCATCTCGTCCTGCAGACCCCGGAGCAGCGCGCGCAGAGTCGGTGACAACGGCCGCTCGGACCCCGCCGACTCGGCGAGCACGTCGTCGATGGTGAGGACCATCTGCCGCAGGTCGACCTCGGCCTCGTCAAGCCTGGCGCGCACGGCGTCAGCCTGGGCCTGGGTGCGGGCACTGCTCGAGCTCCCGGCCAGTCCGGCAACCGCCCCTCTAGCCGATCCCGCCGCCGCGCGCTCGGCAAGCGTGTCGCTTCCGCCATCGCGACCGCCGACGAGCGCTGCTTCGCCCGCCAGCAGCCGGACCAGCAGGTCCATCTGCGCCTCTAGCTCGGCGATCCTGCGCTCGGTGTCGCGCGCGGCTATCTCCGGCCCCGAGCCGACCGCCGTCACCACGCGCGGCTCGTCCTCAACGGATGCGCCGGCCATCGGCGCCGCGGACACCGTCGCGGCGTCATTCGCGCCGGCGTCTGTCGCGCCGACGTCAGCCGCGTTGGCGCCGGTTGCACCTGCGTCCGTCGCATCTGCGTCCGTCGCATCTGCGTCCGTCGCATCTGCGTCCGT
>JBJYWW010000126.1:0-2842 GCA_046259645.1 Anaerolineae bacterium | reverse complement strand
TGCGTCCGTCGCATCTGCGTCCGTCGCATCTGCGTCCGTCGCATCTGCGTCCGTCACGCGGGCGTCGGTGACGACGTCGGCGCCCGGGGCTTGATCCGTCGAGCCGCCAGGCAGCCGCAGCTCCAGGGCACCAAGTAGTATCAGTGCAACGATGGTCACAATCCCGCCGACGGCCGCCGCACCGACCAGCCTTGTCCACCGCGGCCCCCGCCCAGGCGTGCCCCAAGTTCGCGGCGTCGTCATCGTCCCGCCGTGCGTCTTCGCCACCGCTAGAGGCATCACTCGCGACGACGGCTCGTAGCTGCGCAGGCGCAAGGCGTTGGTCACCACCGTGACCGAGCTCATGGCCATCGCCGCCGCGGCCATCATCGGGTTGAGCAGCACGCCGAAGGCGGGATACAGCACGCCCATCGCCACGGGGATCAGGATCACGTTGTAGGCGAAGGCCCAGAACAGGTTCTGCCTGATGGTGCGCATCGTGGCGTGCGACAGGTCGATCGCCGTCACGATGCCGTCGAGCGCTCCGCGCATCAGGGTGATGTCGGCCGACTCCATGGCAACGTCCGTGCCCGTGCCGATCGCCATGCCGACATCCGCTTGCGCCAACGCCGGGGCGTCGTTGATGCCGTCGCCGACCATCGCGACCTTGCGTCCCTGCGCCTGGAGCTCCCTGATCTTCCCGGCCTTCCCCTCCGGAAGCACCTCGGACATCACGTTATGGATACCCACCTGCTCCGCGACGGCTGACGCAGTGCGCCCGTTGTCGCCGGTGATCATCCACACGTCCAGGCCCATGGCCTGCAGTGCCGCCACCGCCTCGGCTGAGCCCTCCTTAACGGTGTCGGCGACCGCCACGAGACCCAGCAGCTGATCGCCGGCGGCCACGAACATGGGCGTGTTGCCGTGCGCGGCCAGCTCCTCGGCGCGTCCCGCCAGGCTGCCGACGCCCACGCCACGCTCCGCCATCAGCTTGGAGTTCCCAAGCAGCACGCGAGCGCCGTCAACCTCAGCCTCGATGCCGTGCCCCGGTATGGCGCGGAAACCGGACGCCTCCGAGAGCAGCAGGCCGCGCTCGCGCGCGTGGTCGACGATCGCCTCGCCCAGCGGGTGCTCGCTGCCTAGCTCGGCTGACGCCGCCAGCCGCAGCGTCGCGTCCTCCGGCGTCAACAAAGCGCCGGACGGGTCCCGCCACAGCTCGGTTGCGCTGTCTCGCGCGCCGCCGTCGGCCCCATGCGGCATCGCCGCTTCGACGCCAGTGACTCGCGGCGCGCCGGCGGTAATAGTCCCCGTCTTGTCCAACACGATCGTGTCCAAGCCGTGTGCCGTCTCGAGCGCCGCCGCGGACTTGATCAGCACGCCGTGCTCGGCGCCCTTGCCCGTGCCGACCATGATCGCGGTCGGCGTCGCCAGACCCATGGCGCACGGGCAGGCGATGATGAGCACCGTGACGAACGCCACGAGCGAGAAGCTGATCCGTGGCTCGGGCCCGAGGAGCAGCCATATCAACCCAGTGACGATCGCAATGCCGATCACGGCCGGCACGAAGTACGCCGAGACGCGGTCGGCCAGGCGCTGGATGGGCGCGCTGGAGCCCTGGGCCTGCTGGATCAGCCGAACGATCTGCGCAAGGGCAGTGTCGCGCCCGACCCGGGTGGCCTCGAAGCGGAAGGACCCCGTCTTGTTGATGGTGGCCCCGACAACCTCGTCGCCCTCCTGCTTCTCGACCGGGATCGGCTCGCCGGTGATCATCGACTCGTCCACCGACGAGTAGCCGCTCACGATCCTGCCGTCGACCGGGATCTTCTCGCCAGGACGGACCACCACCACATCCCCGACCACTACCTGCTCGATCGGCACGTCGGCCTCGACACCGTCGCGGACGACCCGTGCGGTCTTCGCCTGCAGCCCCATGAGGCGCTTGATCGCCGCGTTGGTCTGGCCCTTGGCGCGTGTCTCCAAGTACTTGCCGAGCAGGATCAGCGCAATGACCATGGCCGACGTGTCGAAGTAGACCTGCGGGCCACCGTGCGTGCTGCTCGTTGGCAGGAAATCGAGCTCCAACGCATAGTCGACGAGCGCCAGCACGCTGAAGGCGAACGCCGCCGAGGTGCCCACCGCCACCAGCGTGCTCATGTTGGCGGTGCGATGCCGCGCCGCGCCGATCGCCGCCGTGTAGAACTGCCGCCCGGCCCAGAACTGGACCGGCGTGGCAATGATCATCTGCAACAGAGCGATGGACAGCAGTGCCCGGCGCGAGAGCATCACGCCCGACCGCATGGCGTACATCTCGACGAGCATTAGCGCCATGATCGCGCCTGACAGGACCAGCGAGACCGTGAGCTTGGTGCGAAGCGTCGCCAGCTCCTCGCGCACCCTCCGGTCGTGCGCCGTCTCAACCTCAGCAACCACTGCCCCGATCGGCGCCGCCGCGGCTTGCGCCTTGCCGGCCACTTGGGCTGCAGACTGTACGGCCGGTGGCGCGCCAGGCACCACTGACCGCCCGAACGGTTGTGCGGCGGCCGCCGCCGGCGCCGCGCCATGCTCAGCTGACCGCCCGGCCGGTGCTACCTGCGCTGTCGGCAGTACCTGTGCCGTCCCCGAGCCCGGATCAGGTCCGGTTGCGCTCGGCTCAACGCTCTCATCGGTGACGGTGCCGTGGTACCCGGCGCGCTCTATGGCGGCGACGAGCTCCGCGGACGACACCTTGTCTGCATCGAACTCGACCGAAGCCGTCTCGGTCGCGAAGTTGACCGCGGCCTCGTCCACACCCTCGATCTTCGAGAGCGTCTTCTGCACGACGTTGACGCACGACGCGCAGGTCATCCCGCCTACGTCGATCGTG
>JBJYWW010000125.1:0-8434 GCA_046259645.1 Anaerolineae bacterium | reverse complement strand
CGCCGCGAGCCCCGGGGCGCTTTTCCGCTCGAGCTCAGCTGCGAGCTCCCCTTTGGCACGGGCCCGCCTGGCGCCGGACCTGATCTCGTTCCACACGGCACCCAGCTTCAGTGGCGAGCTGATATAGCTGGCTGCGGAGACGACGGAGTCGAGCTCGGGCACGCGGGCAACGCCGCCGGCGATAGCCTCGTCTCTGGTGGTGCGGTCGGCGAAGTGCTCCCGCTCGAGCGAGAACGACCAGGACCGACCCTGGAATGCCCCGAACAGCAGGTCGCCGGTAGTGCTCACCGCTCCGTCACGCAGCGCCACTACCAGGTCGCCGGACTCGCCGAACTCGAGGTCCGACACGAAAGCCGAACCGTGGTTCACAGGCTGCCCGGCCATGCGGTAGTTCAGCTCGATGCGCGCCACCTCGGACATCGCCGAGCCGTCCAGCTCGGAGCGGTAGACGATCGCGTCGCGGAATCGCAGGCGGGCGCTGTAGTCGGGCACAACGGCGTGGTATAGCTTGCCGTCGCGGACGGCCAGGGCGAACGGGTACCCATCGTCGCCCCAAGGCTCGCCAGCCGCGCCATGGGGGATGGCGCCCAGCAGTTCCCCACCGGGTACCGACAGGCGGTATATCAGGCGGTCCTCGAGACTGACGGCGAACAGGGTGTCGGACTGCGCGTCGAACTCGATGTCGCCCAGGCCGGACTGCGCGAACCGCTCAACCTCCACCAGGGACCGTGCCGGGAGCATGGCCCACGGCTCGACGGCGCCCGTTGTTAGGTCGAGCCGGTAGATCGCTCCCGGGCCACCCGGGCCCATCTTCGGGCGTGACTTGGGGTCGTTGGCGAGATAGCCGTGGTTGATCGACGCGGCGTACAGCTGCCGCCGCTGCGCGTCGTAGGCGACGCCGTACACTGACCCGGTGTCCGTGAACCGGGCCAGATCGAGCAGGGCGCCGCCTTTGTTGAACGCGGTGAGCGTTGAGTCCGAGGGCTTGACGTGCTGAGTCGAGGCGGTGCGCCGTGATTGGTTGGCCACGACGTAGTACGGGTCGTCGCTCGAGCATGAAGACGCTATGGCCTCGCTGTACTGAGCCATCTTCGTCGCCTGCGCCGGCGCTACGGTCTTGTGCGCCGCTGCCGTCGCCAACGCGGCCTGAGTCGGGGCCTGCGCGGTGAGAGTCGGCTCAAGGGCTTCGCCGGTTGCCGCAGCCGCGGTTTCCTTCTCCACGGCAGCCGTCTGCGCCGCCACCGCCGTGCCTGTTCGGGCCGCGGCTGCGGCCTCCGTCGCCGTCGCCACCGCGGGCGCGTCCAGGGGGACGTCCTTGGCGCACAGCACCTCGACGTCGCCGGGGCCGGCGAGCGGCGGTGCGCTGCCACCGGCGCCGCCTAATGCGATCGGCTCATAGCGCACCTGGCGACCCGAGCTCGGGTCCAGCCAGACGACCGCCTCGTCGTCCACGCCGGCCACGCCGCCGTGGCCACCGGAGACCACCAGGTCCATCCCCGGCAGGACGGCCAGACCGCCCGTGAGCGAGTCGTCGTAGCCCATGAGCGTGTCGTCGTAGAGCTTCGGCTCGACCATCACCGTCCAGCCGCCTGGCGACTGACGCCCCGGCAACGTATCGCCAAGGCGCAGCGGCAACTCGGACAAATCGCGATCGACCGCCAGGTTCCTGATACTCACGACCAAGTCGCCGCTCGCCAGGAAGTCGATGTCCGAGACCACCGGTACGTCGGATGGCCCCCAGCCGATCTGATCTGGCGCAATGTCGGCCGGGTCGAGCGGGAAAGACGACACAAGCCGGGTGTCCCGGCCGTCATAGCCCGACTCGTAGATGTGCCCAACCGCGACGGTGACCCCCAGGCTCGCACCAACGGAGTCCACGACCCCGTGGTACACCCGGTCGCCGTGGACGGCGAGCCCGAACGGCCGCGCGACTGCCCCCCACTCCTCGCCGGCGGCGCCGTGTGGGAAGTCGGCCACAACCGAACCGTCGTCGGTCGAAAGGCCGTAGATCAGCCCATCGTACAAGTTGGCGACGAACAGCGTGGAGCCGTCCTCCGCCAGGTCGATGTCACCGAGCCCGGCGCGCCCAATCCACGGCACGACGGCCGCGTCCTCGTCGCGCGTCAGGCGGTGGAGGCTGGCCGAGCCGGCTGGGATGCTCGCCCACGTCTCGATTGCGCCGCTGGCCAGGTGGAGCCGGCGGATGGAGCCAGGTCCACCCGGCGGGAAGAGCACGCCGCGCTTGAGGAACGCCGCGGCGTACAGCTGTCCGGCGCCGGCGTCGTACGCCAGCCCGTACACGGCGCCCATGTCGCGGTACGTGGCGACCGGGATCTCGTCGCCGCGATCGTCGGCCATCGTATCGCGCAGGGCGACCACGGCGGAGCGGCTTGCGGCATCGGGATCCGACCTGTCGTCCACGTACAGGGACGTGACGATAAAGGGATTGGGTGAGCGGCAGGCCGACTCGACGATGTCGGCGACGCTGGTCGTGCCGTCCCCGGCTGCTTGTGGCCGGGACGTCGTGCGGGCGCCGACCCTTTCGGCGCCGGCTACGACAGCGAGAGCCGCGACGGACAGCGCCGCTACCAGGGCCATGTACGCTGGACCCCGACGGCGGGTCGGGGGCACGATGTCCATGTAGGGCCTCCTCATGCAGTGCCCGAGAAGCCGGGCGACAGAGGCCGGACGTTGATCACGACGTCCCTTCACCCACATCATATCACAACGTCGGCTGTCGCGAATGAGGCGACGGGTGCCCTCTGTTTCGAGACCTGAGGGGCCGCGCTGCTTGCCTGCCCGGCGGCATGCTGGCACGATCTGGCGCGCCGCCCGCGGCAACGCGGAGCACCTACTCGACTGGCGTGCTGCGGGACGGTCGAAGCGAGGGAAGATGGGCAGAGCGGACTGGTTCGTGGATCTGGGATGGGAGGCGCTCCAAGCCTACTCGGAGCACTACCGCCGCGAGATCGAGGGTTTGCTGGACGAGCGCGGGCTGGAGGGCACCGACCTCTGGCTATCGCAAGTCGCATGGGCGCGCCGACCCGACCCTGTGACGATCGACGACGTGCGCTCGAGGGTACCGTACATGGCGGTCCGCGAGGCCGAGCGCCGCTTGAAGTGCGCGGTCCACCACGACTTGCTGGAGCCGGCGGGTCGGGCGTTTAAGCTGACGCCCGAGGGCCGGGAGGTGGTGGACGAGATCGCCCGCCTCCTGCTGACCGCCGCGACGCGAACCGGTCCGCCCGGGTCGGCCGCCAACACGGCCGCCACGGCCGCCATCGCTCCTCTGCGAGACGTCGTGGGGGCGGCTGCGACCGCCGCCGCGATCCCGACCCCGAACCTGGACGCCAGTCGCAAGTTCGATCCGGGGACCGACGGGCCGGCGCTCGAGCAGTGGCGGCGCCTAATGGCCGACCTCTTCGCCTTCCGTGACGACGCGCACATCGCGGCCTGGACCGTCTACGGCGTCACCGGCTACGTGTGGGAGGCGTTCAGCCACATCTGGGGCGGAAACGTGTGGGGCGATCCAGTCTGCACGGCATCGGAGCTGGCGGCCAAGCTGTCGCATCGCGGCTACCACGAGGACGAGTACGAGCAGGCGCTCGATCGGCTCGTGGCCCGCGGATGGCTGAGCGCGGAAGACGATGTCTACGCGCCGTCGGTGGCCGGCGCCAAGTTGCGTGCGGCGGCCGAGGAAGCCACCGACGAGCTCTTCTTCGCACCATGGGCGCTTACAGACGACGAGCAAGCCGACCTGCGCTTGCGGCTCGAGGCGCTGCTGCGCATTCTGGAGGAATCACCAGCATGACCGACCAAGACACCAAGCCGCTACCCGAGAAGGTGACTCGCCAGGCGCTGGTTCAGGCCGTCATCGACGCGGTCGAGTCCCAGCCGTGGTCGCTCGCCATGTGGGAGGCGGGCGCGGCTGCCCTCGATAGGGTCGACGAGTGGTCGGACGTCGACATGATGATCGTGGTCGGCGATACCTACGCCGACGAGTGCCTTGCCTGCGTCGAGAACGCGCTGGCGTCCCTGTCCCCTATCGCCCTGCGCTACGAGCTGCCTCAGCCCACCTGGCACGGTCACGCGCAGGTCTTCTACCGTCTGCGTGACGCCAGCGAGTATCTCGTGCTCGACCTCGTTGTCATCGAGCGTTCGAGCCCGGCCGACTGGTTCCTCGAGCGCGAGCGTCACGGCCGGGCCGTTGTCTACTTCGACAAGGCGGGGCTCATCGGTGAGCGCCACGTCAGCGAGGATGCCTGGGACGACCGTCTCGACCGGCGCCTGGGCACCCTTCGAGTGACGTTCCCGCTGTTTCAGTCGCTCACGAAGAAGGAGCTGCGGCGCGGCCACGACATCGAGGCGCTCTCGTTCTACCACGGTTACACGCTGCGACCGTTGCTGGAGCTGCTGCGCATGATCTACGTGCCGCACCAGCACGACTTCCACACCCGCTACGTGCACCAGGACCTGCCCGCCGAGGTCGAAGACCGGCTGGTCGATCTCTTCTTCGTCGTGGACGCCGCCGATATCGCGCTGAAGCGCGATCAGGCCGAGGAGTGGTTCTACGAGGTGCTGGCGGCGCTGGAGGACGAGCCCGACGCCTAGCACCGCGACAGCGTCAGCGTTCGCCAATGCCGGCGCTTCGTCGCCGTTATGTCAACCGACTCGCGTTCTGGCCGGGCTGCAGTCCTCCGACGCCTCCGCGGAGACGTCCGCGCCTCCCTAGCCTAGCGCGCCGACCTCCTGCTCCACCGCGTCCAGGATCTCGCAGGACTGGACCAGGCCCATCATCGCGGTGTGGTCCGGGTAGAGCGGCCGGTCGATGTCGAGGAAGTCGACGTGCTTCCGCACGACGTCCTTGGCCACGCTGACCCCGCGCCCGAAGCCATGCTCGCGGAAGTCGAGCGCCTGGGCCGCGGCCATGAACTCGATGCCCAGCACCCCGTATGCGTTCTGGAGGATCTGCGCCGTCTTGATGGCCGTGTTCATGCCCATCGAGACGAAGTCCTCCTGGTCGGCCGCCGCGGGAATCGACATCATCGACGACGGCAGCGACAGAGTGCGCTGCTCAACGATCAGCGTATCGGCGGTGTACTGGCTGAGCATGAGGCCCGACATCATGCCGGCGCCCTTGGTGAGGAACGCCGGCAGGCCGACGCTCAGCGCCGGGTTGTTGAGACGGTTCATCCGCCGCTCCGACAGCACGCTGACCATGGTTACGGCGGCGCCGACCATGTCCATCGGCAGGCAGACGGGCGTGCCCTGGAAGTTGGCTCCGGTGAGCGTCAGTCGGTCCTCGGGCAAGAAGATCGGGTTGTCGCCGACGCCGTTGAGCTCGATCTCGATCTGCTCCTTGGCCCAGCGGACCGCGTCGTGCGCCGCCCCGATCACCTGGGGCGTGGAGCGCATGGAGTAGGCGTCCTGCACCTTGATCTTGAGCTTGCCGGTCTGCAGGTCGCTGCCGTCGATGCACTTCAGGATGGCTTTCGACGTGCGAATCGCCCCGGCGAAGCCGCGCTTCTCGTGTAGCCGGACGTCGTACGGCTTCAGGTTGGCCAGGAGCGCCTCGAGCGACATCGCGCACGCGATCTCGGCCTGCTTGAGCCAGCGGTTGATGTCGTAGACCTGGAGCGCGCTCATGGCCGTGAGCAGGTTGGCACCGTTGATGGTCGCCAGCCCGTCGCGTGCCTCGAGGCCCGGGACGGCGATGCCGGCCCTCTCGAAGGCTTGCGCCGCGGGGTACCGACCGCCCTCGTAGTACGCCTCTCCCTCGCCGAGCATAGTGAGCGCGATCTGGGACATCGGCGCGAGATCGCCGCACGCCCCCACCGAGCCCTTCTGGCAGACGACGGGCGTCACGCCCTTGTTGAGCATCTCGACCAGCGTCTCGGTGATCTCCGGCCGGCAGCCGGAGTTGCCGCGCGCGTGGACGTTGATGCGCCCGGCCATCGCGCCGCGAATGTACTCGATCGGCGCCGGGTCGCCGATGCCGGCGGCGTGGTTGTAGATCAGGTACCGCTGGAAGTCGCGGATCTGATCGTCCGCGAGCACCACCTCCGAGAACTCACCGATGCCCGTGTTCACCCCGTACATGATCTCGCGGGCGGTGATCTTCTCCTCTAGCAGCCCACGGCACGTGACGATGCGCTCGCGGGCGTCGGGGCCGAGCTCGACCGGCTCGTTGTCCCGGGCGATCCCGACCAACTTCTCCACAGTGAGGCCAGAGCCGTCAAGTACGATCGTCATCGCAGTTCTCCAAGGGGTTGACGCGGCACCGTGTGACGTGTAGCGTGACTCGCCGCCGAGCGCCGCGCAGGCTATCAGACGCCCGAATCCGTGTCAATGACCTGGGACAGCATGCGATGACCTGGAGCCAGACCACCTTCCGTCTGCCGCCATTGGCGCGCGGCTGCCACCTGATTACGGCGCACGTCTTGGAGCACGCCGAGGGCATCGGCGAGGTGTCGATCGGTCTCGCGCACGTGTTCGTGCACCACACGTCGGCCAGCCTCGCCCTGGGCGAGAAAGCCGACCCCACGGTGCGCGCCGACGTCGAGAGCCATCTAAACGTGATGGTGCCCGAGAACGCCCCTTACTACCGGCACACGTTCGAGGGACCTGACGACATGCCGGCGCACATCAAGGCCATGCTGCTGGGCAGCTCGGTGACGATCCCGATC
Organism: Anaerolineae bacterium; assembly: GCA_046259645.1. Lineage (GTDB taxonomy): Bacteria > Chloroflexota > Anaerolineae > Epilineales > Epilineaceae > JBJYWW01. Next base: position 1,748 of record JBJYWW010000125.1, on the reverse strand, counting down.
ACGGGCGGGCGATTGGCGCTCGGCGCCTGGCAGGGTATCTACCTGTGCGAGCATCGCGACCGGGCGTCGGGTCGACGCCTGACGGTCACGATAAGCGGCGCCACACGCGACTAGCCTTGCCGGCTGGCAGACGCAGTCAGACGCGGCCCGGTGTCACGGCCTCCCTGTCGCGCTAGCGAGCCAGGTTCTTCAGGGCTGGGAGGAAGAGGTCGTAGTCGTCGTTCACGGTGCGCGTGCGCGTGGGCGCGGCCGTCCGCGTGCTTGTGGGCGTGCGCTCCGCGGCAGTGGGAGAGGTGGCCGGCGTCCCTGGCTCCGGGGTCGGCGTGTCCGACGGCTCGTTCGTCGCCTCTCGAGTCGGTGTCGCCGACGGCTCGGGTGTCTCGGATGGCATAGGCGTCTCCGGCAGCACCTCTTCGACGGCCCGTCGCGCGTTGACCAGCGAGAATATGTCGTCGTTCTCGAGGTGCTTCACGTCGGTGCCCGTGCGCTGCATGATGCGCTCGATCTCCGACGGGCGCAGGTCGGGATCGGCCTGGAGCATGAGGGCCGCCACCCCGGCCGCCATGGGCGACGCATAAGAGGTGCCCGCCCCGGGCTCGGTGACCCCGCCGCCCATACCGGACGTCACTATGAAGAGGCCCGGCGCCAGCAGGTCCATGGCCCGGCCACGGTTGGTGAAGCAGGCGATCGTGAGCGGCGTGACGTCCTTCTGCTGCGGGCACCAGCGGCCGCCGGTCGGTGATTCCACGTCGTAGGTCGCGCCCACGGCGGTGCTGTTGGAGATGCACGCCGGCGACGACACCTGCGACGGCAGGCCGTTGTTGCCGGTGGCCACGAATATGATCACCTGACGGGCCACGAGGCGTCCGAACGCCTCCTTGGTGGCCTGCTGCTGATCGTCGCAGTTGTTTCCGAGCGAGGCGCCGGCGCCCAGGCTCATGTTGACCACGCGAATGCCGAGCGGATGCTGCTTTCGGAGCACCCAATCGAGGCCCTTTATGATGTCCGACGTCGACGCGCCGCCGCTGTCCTTGAAGACGCGGACGGCCGCCAGCTTGGCGCCGGGCGCGACGCCTACGTGGCTGACGGTGCCGTTGGAGAGGATGATGCCCGACACGGCCGTGCCGTGACCGTACTCGTCCTCGGCGCTGGGGCCCTCGACGATGTCTGTCGGTGGACAGCTGCGCGAGCTGGCGTAGCAGTACTGGTCGAGGATCTTGTCTGCGAAGTCGGGGTGGTCGTTGTCGATGCCCGTGTCCAGCACCGCCACGGTCACGCCCTCGCCCGTGATGCCGTAGTGCTCGTGGACGTAATCGGCCTCGATTACCGGCACCGCCTCGGCCAGCGCCTGACCGGGATCGACGCGGCCCGACACCGAGGTGCCGGGATGGGTGTAAGCGATTGGCTTCATGACCTCGTCAGCCTCAACGGCGGCGACCAGCGGGTGGCGCTCGAGCGCTGCAAGGCCCGCGGCGGTCACACGCCCGGCGAGGATCGGGAGCGCGTCGTACTTCGTATGCACCTCGAACTGCTCAGACGGGACCGCCGACAGAACCGCATCCTGAACCGCGTCCGCTGCCGTCTCGAAGGCCTCCAGGTCTGATGAGGGGGCGAGCCCGTCGCGCAACAGCACGACCACGTCCGCGTATCCAGCGCGGCGAACGTCGTTGAGGACCTGTGCCTGTACCCTAGGCTCCCCTGCCAGTCGGCTCGATGAGCCGGCCGGCGACGGGATGCGATCCGACTCG
>JBJYWW010000124.1:0-7947 GCA_046259645.1 Anaerolineae bacterium | reverse complement strand
TGCCCAGCGCCCGGACGGTGCGCCGATCGCGATGCTGGGGCTGGCGCCAACGCTCGGAGCCGCGTTGCGACTCGACGTGGCGTTCGACGACGCGCCGCACGTCCTTGGGCGCCTGGGCGCGCCGAACGGTCCGTGGGGCGTCGTGCGCCTAGCTCCGGATGGCTCCGTGACCCACAGCTTCGCATTGGCGACAGCCGGACGGCCCGCGGACGTGGCAGTGGCTCCCGACGGGCGCATCTACGTGAGCATGTCGACGGTAACGGGCGGGCTCGACCAGATAGACATCTACGACGTTGACGGCGTCTTGCTCGGCTCGATCAAGCCGGCGGAGATGGGGCCGCAGGGCCTGGATCAGCGATTCACGTACGAGCTCTTCAAGCTCGACATCGCCTCAGATGGAACCGTCTACGTGATAGCCCTCGCGTGGCGCGAGTGCCCGCCCGACGGTCCGAACCCACCGCGCACCCCGCCGCCTCCTCCGACGCCGACGCCGCGCCCGTCGCTGTTCGGCTTCGAAGATGATCTCGGTGGGGCGGCCCTGGATGGCGCTCTGGACGCTTCGGACCAGGACGACGACTTCCCATGCGAAAAGGAGATCGTCCTGGTGTTCGAGCCCGACAACACGTTCAGGGAGGAGATCCCGAACCCGCACACCGCCGACATCGCGGTCGGCCCGAGCGGCGTGTTCGTCAGCACCGACGAGCCGTTCCGCCGAACTGGTCAGCGGATCTACGAGCTGGGGGCGGACGAGGCCACGTTCTCGTACCGCACTCCGCGGCGCCTCGACATCCCGGCATCGATCTCGGCGGCGCACATGCAGCTGGACGTGGCGGCGGACGGCCGCCTGCACGCGGTGACCAACCTCGGCGCCCCGTTCTACCGCGGCGCGCTGACGTTCGGGCATCCGGACCGCTCCACCGGGCCGGGCACCGGGCCCGAGTCCCCACTCGGGCTCTACGAGAGCCCGATGCTGGCCGGTCCACACAACCCGCGGCGGATCGACGCCGCCGACGTCGTGATGTTGGTCGAGGAGCCCTACCAGCGCACCGCCAGCGGCGAGCCGCCGAGCACGACGGTCGACATGAGCCACGACACGAGCGCGGTCCAGCGGTGGTCCCTGGCTGGTGTCCAGACGGGCCAGTACGCGCACCACACGGACGTGCTGCGCGACGGAGCAGAGGGCAGCAGCGAGACGCGGACCATTGCGCCCGTTGTCGACGTGGCCTACGACGGCCAGGAGCTGTACATGCTGTCGCCGCAGTTCGTCTGGCACCGACCGGACGAGCTGCCCCCGGACTGGTACCGCCGCACCGCCGGCTCCCACTTCCTGGCACTGTCCGCCGACACGGGTCGAGTCGCGGTGCTCAACGGCGCGGTCGGGCGGATCATGGTGCTGGACAGCCGTGGCAACGTCCTCTACGACCGGCCGCTCGACAACGATATGTCCGGTCGGTTGGCGGGTGACTTGGCGCTCAGCGGCGACGTCCTGTACGTAACCGACCAGGGGCGCAATCGGGTCATCGTGCGCGGGATCGACGGCTCCGATCTCGGCGACTGGCCCACGGACGATGGACCGGAGCGCATATCGGTGTCCAACGAGGGCAACGTGTTCGTGCTGGGCCGAGGCGGGACCGGGCTTCGGTACACTCCGGATGGCCAGCTGATCGCGGCTTGGACCATGCCGCTGGATCACAACGGCGTGCCCGTCGAGGCGCAGGATCTAGCCGTCGGCGACGACGGGCGCGTATACGTCAGCTTCGTCGGGCTGTCCCAGACGGACCTCGACGACGGCGACAGGCGGATCAGCTACGACGCCGACGCCGGCGGCGTGTGGGTGTTCGAGCCGGTGGAGCGGCCCGAGGGCCCGCCTGACATCCCGACCGGGGACAAGTGCTTCGCCCGACCCGACAAGTACTCCGATCCGCCAATCATCCTGCTCGGCGAGACCGTGGACCTGACGTTGACCGTCGACGGGCAGTGCCCGGGGGAGCTTCAGCCGCACCAACTCATGATCGTGCTCGATACGTCGTGGTCGATGCACGACAACTACTTCCTCGATCAGCCGGGGCTCGGAGCGCTGAGCCGGGCCAAGGAGCTGCTGGGGGCAACGTTGGCGGCGCTCGACCCGAGCGTGGTGGAGCTGGGCCTCGTGACGTTCAGCGGCGGCGCCGGGATCGACGTGCCGCTGCCCGGCGAGCTGGCGCTCGTCCGGCAGCGGGTGCTGTCCCGCATTGCGGACGGCGACACGCGCATGGGCGTGGGCATTGACCTGGCTCGGCAGCAGCTGGACGGACCGGCGGGCAACCCGAACGCCAAGCAGACGATCCTGATCGTGACTGACGGCGTGTTCAAGGACGACCCAGCGCCCGCGATTGCGGCCGCGGCAGCGGACGGCATCGACATCGTCACCGTGGTCCTCACGACGCCGGAGTTCGACGCCGCGGCGCGAGCGCGTCTGGAGGCCGTGCTCGGGCCGGGGGCAGCTCTCTTCATCGACCCGATGCCCCAGGCGGCGGGCGACGTGTTCGACGCGGTGTCGTCGTACCTTCCCAACCCGGGGCTGTTCGAGTCCATAACCATCGACGATGTGCTGCCCGACGACATGGAGTACGAGAGCGGCTCGGCGTCGCCGCCGGCCGGCTTCGACGCGGCGAGCAACACCCTGACGTGGGACCTCGGGCGCGTTCTGGCCGCCGAGCCTATCACGCTGCGCTATCGCGTGACGCCGCGCCGCACCGGCAACCGCGACACCAACGTGCGCGCAGGCGCGACGTACGTCGACGCGCTCGGCAACCCGGGCGAGCTCGTCTTCCCGGTGCCGGACGTGCTAGTCCTCGCGCCGGACCCGCTGCCGACGTTTACACCGACAGCGAGCCCCACGCCCACGGCGACCCCACGGCCCGGCAAGATCTACCTACCGTACGCCGTCAAGGAGCGGTTCTGCCGGGACAAGGTGATCCACACCGACGTGGCCCTGATACTGGACATGTCGACGTCGATGTACCGGCTGACGAGCGCTGGGCGGACCAAGCACGAGGCGGAGCTGGCGGCGGCGAAGGCGTTCGTCGACCAGCTGCAGGTGGTGGCTGACGACTTCGGTGGCCTCGACCAGGTGGCGGTGGTCGGCTTCAACGACCGAGCGTGGACAGCGGCCGAGCTGACGTCGGACCGCGACGTGCTCGACGGTGCCCTGGACGGGCTGCTCGACGAGATCCGCGAGGGAACGCGTCTCGATCTGGCCTTCGCCGAGGGGCGGCGCGTGCTGTCCGGACCGAACCGGCTTGCCGACAACACGCCTGCGATCGTCCTCCTGACGGATGGTCTGCCGAACCGAGTACCGACACCGGTGCCGGTCGGTGGGCAGGAGGACACGGTGCTCGCGGAGGCCGCCCGGGCCAAGGAGGCCGGGATCCAGGTCTACACGATCGGGCTCGGGGAGTCCGGAGACGTTCTCACGTGGATGTTGACCGAAGCGGCCAGCGAGCCGTCGATGTACTACTACGCGCCGGACGGTGAGGACCTTGCCGAGATCTACCGCCGCATTCTCAAGCATCTTGTCTGCGATGACGGCTAGGCAGGCGCCGCCGAGATGCGGTCTGGCCACCCCGGAGCGGTGCGAGCGCTTGTGCCGATTTCAATGAGGCGGTTGGCGGCAGGAGCGCTCGTCGCCGCCTTGGTGGCGTTCGCCGGGCCGGCTGACCCCGGCGCGGCTCAGGCGGGCGCGCCCGCCGTGGACGGGCGAACCGAGCAGGCGCGCTCCGCGCTAACGTACGAGCTGGTCGACACGTGGGCGAACCTGCCGCACGAGTCGGTCGCCGGCCGTTTCTTGGCTCCGCTCGACATAACGTCAGCGCCCGACGAGACGGTATTCGTGCTCGGCCGGCCGCATGGCTACGGGGACCCGGCGCCGGCGGCGACTGCTGGCGAGGCCGTGCACGTCATCGACCGGGATGGGGAGCCACTGGGGCTGTTCGGAGTCGACAGCGACTTCTGGGCGGCGACCCGCGCCGACGGCGGGCCGGAGGGGGACGTCTACGTCCTCGGCCAGCTCCGCCAGGCGACGCGCGGCACCTGGGGCGTCGCGCGGTATCAGGGCGACGGCCAGAAGGTGCGCGAGCTCACGCTCGCGACCGCCGGCACGCCGTCCGACATCGCGGTGGCGTTCGACGGGCGAATCTACGTGTCGATGATGAGCGTCTCCGGCGGGCTCGACAGCATCGACGTCTACGAGCCCGACGGCGCGCTGGCCGAGCGAATGGTGCCTTCCGAGATGGGGCGTGACGGGCCGGACTCTCGCTTCACGTACGACTTGACGAAGCTCGACATCCATCCCGACGGCACCATCTACGTGATGGCGAGCGCGCGGCGGCCGTGCCCAACCAGCCCGAGCCGACCGGTGCCGCCACGCCCGACGGCGACGCCGAAGCCGACGCCAACGCCGCGGCCGTCGCTGCTGGGCGGCGAGGGGCACGCTGGTGACCCGAGCCCCGGCGAGCCGCCATCGGGCGCCCCCGGCTTCGGCGAGCCGCTGGCACACGAGCCCGGCCAGGGTGCGTTGATGGCAGCTCCACCAAGCCCGGACGAGCCGCAGGCACTTGCGCCAGTCCCGGACGAGCCGCAGGCCGAGCCGTGCTACAAGCAGGTAGTTCTCGTCTTCGAAGCTGACCACAGCTATCGCGACGAGGTGCCCAACTCCCATCTCAGCGACATCGCGGCCGGGGCCAGCGGGGTGTTCGTTGCGACGAGCAGCCCGTACCTGACCCCGCAGCAGATGGTTTATCGGCTGGGCAGCCGCGACGCCACCTTCATCTACCGCGTGCCCGACAAGCTGGATGCAGGAATAGCCCACTCGGCGTCCTTCATGCAGCTCGACGTCGCGGCGGACGGACGAGTGCACGCGACCGTCTCGGGCGGCGCGCCGTACTATCGTGGCGCGCTGACGTTCGGCGACCCGACCGGTGTGCTGCGCCCGTCTGAGGGCGATCAGCAGCCGCTCGGCGTCTACGACCGCCCCGCTCTGGCTGGACCACGCCACCCGGTGCGGCTGGATGCAGAGAACGACGTCTACCTCTACGAGGCGCCGTATTCCTCGACGACGGGCGGGTTCCCGGTCGACACGCACTTCGAGCCGGTGGACAACGTCGGCGCCGTCCAGCGGTGGTCGACCGCGCGCGGCGAGCCGGTGTGGCAGGCTGCGCATCACGGCAACCTGACCTACGACGAGCCCGGCGCGGGCCGGACCTACGACAGCGCCGGGCCGCTGGTCGACCTGGCCGTCGACGGCGACCTGGTCTATGCAATCTCGGGCCAGGTGCTGTGGAGCCGGCGCGACGCCCTGCCGCCGGACTGGTACAGGCGCGTCGGCGACGCGCACTTCATCGGCGTGGCCGCGGACGCGGGCCAAGTGGCCGTCCTCGACGGTGCCGCGCGCCGCGTGATGATCGTGAGCAGCACTGGCCGCCTGCGCCGGGAGTGGGCGGTGGCCGTCAGCGGCGAGAAGCGGCTGGCGAGCGACATCGCCTACGCGGATGGGCGGGTCTACCTGTCGGACCAGGGCCGAAACCGGATCATGGCGCGCGACGAGCGCGGTCGCGACCTGGGCGAGTGGGTGACGCACGACGGCCCGAAGCGGCTGACGGTCGGCCCGGAGGGTGACCTCTACGTTCTGGGGCGCGGCGGCTACGGGCTGCGGTACACGCCGGACGGAGTTCTGGTCGCCGCGTGGCGCATGCCGCAATGGCATGACGGTTTCGCGGTCGATGCGCAGGACATCGGCGTGGGCGCTGACGGGCGCGTCTATGTCTCGTTCCTGGGGTTGGCGGACCACGATCCGGCTCCGGACGGCAGCGTGCCGCCGGGTTTCCGGATCGACACGGCTGGTGTCTGGGTGTTCGCGCCGGTGCGGGTCGACGACCCGCCGCCGCCGCCCGACCACAGCGCGTGCCTGGTTGAGGGTGGGAAGCGGGTCAGCCCAGACCTACTGCTGCTGGGCGAGGAGACGACGATCACGTTGGCCCTGGACGGGCTCTGTCCCGGGCGCCACGCCCCTCAGCAGCTGATGATCGTCCTCGACACGTCGTACTCGATGCACGATGGGTACGTGCGCGGCGGCGGACCGGGCGGGTTGACGCGAGCGAAGGACATCCTCAGCGCGCTGCTGTCCTCGATCGACCCGGGGGCCATCGAGATCGGCCTGATCACGTTCAGCGGCGGAGCGGGGATCGAGGTGCCGCTGCCCGGCGACCTGGGCGAGGTGCGGTCGCGGATCCTGTCGCGCGTGGCCGATGGAGACACCCAGATGGGCGTCGGCATCGAGCTCGCGCGAGGCGAGTTGCGCGGGCCCAAGGGCGACCCCACCGTGAAGCAGACCATCCTGGTGGTGAGCGACGGCGTGTTCAAGGACGACCCGGCGCCCGCCATCGCCGCGGCTCACGGCGACGGCATCGAGGTGGTGGCGCTCGTCACGTCCACGCCGGAGTTCGACGCCGCGGCACGGGCGCGCCTAGTCTCCGTCATCGGGGATCCGGGGCGCGTGTTCGTGGACCCGGTGCCAGAGTCAGTGGCGGGGCTCATCGACGAGGTGGCGGCGTACATCCCCAACCCTGGTCTCTTCGAGCGGGTGGTGATCGAGGACGTCGTGCCCGCCAACATGCGCTACGTTCTCGGCTCCGCGGTGCCGGCCGCTGAGTGGGACGAGCAGTCGAGGACGCTAACGTGGGCGCTCGGTGTGGTGCTGGCGGCCGACGGCCCGCGGCTGGCGTACGACGTGGTTCCGCTCGAGCCCGGTCACCATCCGACCAACGTGCGCGCTGACGCGCGGTACACCGACGCTCTGGGCAACGACGGCTGGGTGCGCTTCAACGTACCGGTGGTCGACGTGCTGGCGCCGTTCCCCCTCGCGACGATGACGGCCTCGGCGACCCCGACGCCGACGGCCACGCCGACCGCGCCGCCGACGCCGACCAGCGCGACCGCGCGCACGTACCGGGCCTACTTGCCTCTGGCTGCGCGCCGGCCCGTGTGCATCTCGAAGGTCGTGCACTCCGACATCGTGCTGGTGCTCGACATGTCGCGGTCCATGGAGCGTGAGACCGCCAGCGGCCGGACCAAGCACGAGGCGGCGATGGCAGCCGCCCGCGAGTTCGTGCGGTTGCTCGGGTCGGTGGCCAGCCCGGGCGGCGGGAGCCAGGTGGCGATCGTCGGCTTCAACGATCGGGCGTGGGTCGAGACCGACCTGACCAGCGACCGCGTGAGCCAGGAGCGCGCCATCGAGCGGCTGCCGGCGCAGATCAGGGACGGCACGCGCCTGGACCTGGCGCTCGACGCGGCGACGGCCGTGCTGCTCGGGCCGGCGCGCGACCCGGACAACGGGGCGACGGTGGTGCTCCTCACGGACGGCTTGCCGAACCGGGTGCCGACTCCTGCGCCGTCCGGCGGCCAGGAGGACACGGTCTTGGCGGCGGCCGACCGCGCCAAGGACACCGGCGCTACGGTAGTCACGATCGGCCTCGGTCGCCCCACCGACATCCGCGCCTGGATGCTGCGTGCCGCCGCCTCCGACCCCACGCTCTACTACGAGACGCCTGACGCCGAGGAGCTGGAGGCGATATTCGCGCTCATCCTCGAGCGCATCGTGTGCGGCGAGGACTGAGGGGCCGACTGCGGGACTTCGGGAGCCGAGGGTTGGACGCGGCGGGGGCCCGACTGCGGCACTCCGGCAGCCGAGGGTTGGACGCGGCGGGGGCCCGACTGCGGCACTCCGGCTTAACGCGTGGCGACGGGCCGGCAGGCGTATGTCGCCGGCGCCATCTGTCGCCACGCAATACCTGCGTGCCGCAGCCGACCGCCCCGCCACCGGCCATCGCTCGTAGTCTCTCACTGACGCCAGCCGGCCCGCCACCGGCCATCGCTCGTAGTCTCTCACCGACGCCAGCCGCCCCGCCACCG
>JBJYWW010000123.1:0-7933 GCA_046259645.1 Anaerolineae bacterium | reverse complement strand
CAGTCAACGTCGCCCGGGTCGCGCCCCGACAGGAACGGGATCTCCTTGCCGATCGTGTACAGGTAGCCGTCCTTGTACGTGATCTTGTCGGGGAAGCGCCCCAGGATCGTGTCGTAGCGCAAGAGGTACGTGAGCGCCTCGGGGTCAGCGATGTCGCTGATGGCGCCGACGCGGATGTCCGACCGGTCGTACGCGATGCGGAAGATGTTCCGGCCTATCCGACCGAAACCCATCAGTCCTATGGTGACAGGCATGCGTTCTCCTTGCGCGTATCCGGCGCCGCCCATTGCCGAAAAGCGGCACGTAGCGACGCCGGTATTGGGCGTGTCGGGCTGGGCCCGTCGAGCCTTGCAGGCTCGGGCCCAAACGCCAAGATTATACCGCACGGCCGGAGGCCGGCGCGAACGGCCTGCTGCTCGCGCCCCCGCCGGCGCTCGAGCGACGTCGGCGGCCGATGAAGAAGCCGGCCCATACGGGGCCGGCTTTCGTGGTTGACGCATGGTCCGCGCGGTGGGACCTACCTCGGCGTGCGCGACGCACTGCGAGTGGTGCGGACCGACCGCAGCTTGCGACGCCTCGCGCGGCGCTCAGCCTTCTTCTTGGCCAGGCGGCGCTCCTCACTGGGCGGAGTGTACCAGCGCTTGCGGCGGTACGTGCTCAAGATGCGCGCCTTCGACACCTCCTTGCGGAAGCGCTTCAGCAGGCTCTCGAAAGACTCGCCCGGTCGTAGCTCGACCGTCACGTGCATCACCTCCTCTCCCAGTGGGATGGCAACCAAAGATGATAGCCGCCCGCATAGCCGCCTCCAACCTCGGGGCACCGCCCGACGCTGACCCTGACGGCACAGCGTGAACAGCACCCGACACGCGCCGCAATGCGTGCCCGCCAGCGGCGGCGGCGGCGCTGCCTCTGGTGCCGCCTCTCATGCCGCCTCCGGTGCCGCCTCTCGTGCCGCCTCCGGTGCTGCACTTCTGGCAGCCCGGAGCGTAGCGGACATATAATCCACGTCCTATGCGTGGAAGGCTGCCCGTCCTGGTTGCGATTCTCGGCGTCGTCCTCGTCGCCCTGGGTGGCGCGGCCGTCCTGCGCTCGGACCGCTTCGGCGAGTGGGCGTGGAACATCACGGGCGAGGAGAGCAGCTGGGAGGCTCTCAAGGGCGTTGCGGCTCTGGCCGTGCTCGATGCGTCCGGCGCGACGCTGGAGCTGGAGCCGTACGGTCCGGTCGACCACGTTGGCGCCACGCAGTACGGCGTGAACACGTTCCTCCAGCTCGAGGCCGATCCGGAGAACGTCCGCCGGTCGATGGCGGTGATGCGCGATGCCGGCATCGGCTGGGCCAGGCAGCAGTTCCCGTGGGAGGACATCGAGATCCACGCGCGAGGCGACTTCGAGGACCGCCGCAATGAGCCGCCCCGCTCGGCGTGGGACAAGTACGACCGCATCGTTGACGCGGCCACCGACCACGGCGTGGAGCTACTGGTCCGTCTTGACGACCCCCCGAACTGGGCATACGCGTCGGAGGAGCCGGTCGACCACCTCGGGCCACCGGACGACCTCGAGGCCTACGGCGACTTCGTGGCCGCCGTGGTGGGTCGCTACTGCGGGCGCGTGCGCTACTACCAGATCTGGAACGAGCCCAACATCTATCCCGAGTGGGGTGACGCCGACGTCGACCCGACCGGCTACGCGGAGCTGGTGAAGATCGCCGCGCAGCGCGCCCGGGCTGCGTGCGACGACGTCGTGATCGTGAGTGCGGCTCTGGCGCCGACGACCGAGCGCGGCGGCCGCAACATGAGCGATCTCGACTACCTCGAGGCGCTCTACGAGGCCGGGTGGGCCGACGACTACGACGTCCTGGCGGTCAACGCGTTCGGGCTGTGGACCGGGCCCACCGATAGGCGAGTCAGCGCGGATCGAACCAACTTCTCCCGCGCGATGCTGGCCCGGGACATCCAGGTGCGCCACGGCGACGCCGACAAGCCCGTCTGGATCACGGAGATGGGATGGGACAGCCCGCCAACCGACATGGACGCTCCGTACGGCCGCGTGGACGAGGAGACGCGCGCTCGGTACACGGAGGTGGCCTACCAGCGCATGGCCGACGAGTGGCCGTGGTCCGGCCCGGGTTTCCTGTGGTTCCTGCGTCGGCCGAACTGGGACTGGCACGAGCGCCCTGAGGGCTACTTCCGGATCGTTGAGCCCGACTGGTCCGAGACGCCGACCTACCAGGCAGTCGCCGGAATCGCCAATCGGCCCCCGATCCTCAAGCGGGGCCGGCATCAGCCGGACGACGCCGCGCTGCGCTACGCTGGCCCATGGCGCGACGTGCCGCCGTCCGGGCTCGTCGACGGACGGATAGGCTCGGTCGGCGCCGAGGTCAGCTTCACTATGGACGGCACGGGGTTCGCGGTCGACCTGCTGGCCGAGGATGGTGCGGCGCCCGACCTGTTCCTCGTCGTCGACGACGAGGCTGGCGCCGTCGCGCTCGACGACTACGTGGGCGGCGCCGCGCTAGACGGCGATGAGGGTGATGCGGCGGCGGACGAAGAGGCAACGGTCGCGCAAGACGCCGAGGGCGATGCCGCTCCAGATGACGAGGGAGTTGTCGCGCCCGACGCGGGCGCCGTCGCACCCGACGCTGGCGCAGACGCCGGCCGGATCACGCTCGAGAGAGATGGCCTGGGGGCCGGCGAGCACCTGGTGATCTTGCGCGTCGACGGTGGTCAGGCCTGGCTTGACGAGATACGCGTGACCGCGCCCGAGCCGGCGTCGGCGATGCGCGACGTCTGGGCCGCGGTGCGCGTCTGCCTGGGGGCCGTCGTGCTCGTGGCCGTCGCCGCGGTCGTGCTCCTCTGGGCGCGGACACGGAGCGACGACGGCGCGTGACGCCCGCGCGCTATCGCATCGCACGCGCGCCGGGCCGCGCCTGGCCGGTCGCGCTCGTGATCCTCGCTTTCGCCCTGCGGGTCTTCCGCCTGGGCGATCAGAACGTCTGGTGGGACGAGGGCCTCGCCATCTGGGCCGTCCGGAAGCCCCTGGTCGACGCGACGCTGTGGACGGCCGGCGATGTCCATCCGCCGCTCTACTTCTGGCTGTTGTGGGGATGGGTCAGGCTCGTCGGGCAGTCGGAGCTCGCCGCGCGCGCCATGACGGCCGGGTTCGGCGTGCTGGCGGTCGCCGTCGCGTACGCCACCGGCCGTCGCGTGGGGGGGCGATCGACCGGCGCCGCGGCAGGCGTCCTGGCGGCGCTCTTCGTCGGGCTGTCGCGGTTCGAGGTCTGGTGGTCGACCGAGATGCGCATGTACGCGCTGGCTGGGCTGGCCGTGGCGCTGCTCGTCTATGCCGCGGTCCGCTGGGGCGCGGAGCTCGGCGGCGACGGCCGCCGGCGGTGGCTCGCCGCCTACGTGATCGCCGCTGCCGCGGCGCTGTACACCGTCTACCTGACTGGCGCGGCCATCGCCGCCGTGAACCTCGCGATGGTCCCGGCGCTGGCAGCGCGACGCGCCGGCGGGCGCTCGGGAAGCGGGGCGCCCGGGGGGGCGGACTCGGTCGCCCCTGGAGCACCGGTGCAGGCTGGCGCGATCGGCGTGCTCGGCGAGTGGCTGCTGGCTCAGGCCGCGGTGATGCTGGCCTTCGCGCCGTGGCTGGTCGTCGCCCTGCCGCGGATGCAGAGCTGGACGTCGATCACCGGCGCTTCGGCCGCGCCGAGCTTCGTGGCCCAGCTGTGGGCCACCCTGATCGCCACGGGCGTGTCGACCGACCTGGCATCCGTCGCGGGGTGGACGCATCTGTTCTGGGCGTCGGCGCTGGCGGCGCCGGTGGCGCTCGCGATCGTGTCTCGAGTCAGACGGCGCGCTAGCGATCGGCGGACCGCGAGGGTCGCTGAGGATCGGCACGAGCGTCTCGCCGGGGGGCCGAACCAACGCGGCGCCGGGCCATGGTCCGTCAGCTGGGCTGGTGGATGGGCCGACCGCGTAGCGGCGCTGACCCTGACGCTCTTCGTGTTCGTCCCGCCCGCGGTGGTCTGGGCCGCGACGCAGCCGCGGGCGCTGTTCTACAGCCCGGCGGTGGAGGCGCGCTACCTGGTGCCGTTCGCGGCACCGGTGTACGTCCTTGCGGCTTGGTGCGTCGCCGGCGCGCTGACGCGCGCACCGCGCCTCGGAGCGGTGTTGTTGATCGGGGCGTTTGCGCCGCTCATCGCTCTTCTACCCGGCCACTACGCCGGGCGCCGGCTCCAGGACCTCCACCAGACGATGGTGCTGACGATTTGGAGTCAGGCGGAGGCCGGCGACGCCGTGCTGCTGCTCAGCGGCAATCGATATCCCCTCTTCCTCTACCACTATGATCAGCCATGGGTGCAGCCCGCGCTCGCGACCGAGCTCGAGTACCCGGCCGACAACCCGCCCGAGTGGGCAGAGCGTCCCCCGGTGATCCCGTTCCCCGATCTTGCGACGGCACCGATCGCGGATCACGACTGGCAGGCGGCGCTGGGTGAGATCATGTCGAGGCACGATCGCATCTGGCTCGCAGAGGTCGAGTCGCATCTCCAGGACCCTGACGGTCAGGTCCGGGCGTGGTTGGGCGAGCGTTGGCCGCTGGTGCTCAGCGAGTCGTACGGGCCGGACGCGCTGCACCTCTTCGCGGCGGACGGCGACGCTCCGGTGATGCACGCGCTGTCGCGGCGCTTCCCGGGCACGGTCGATACCCGCTTTCTGCCGGTGGAGGCCGACAGGGCTACTGAGCTGCTGCCCGTGGCCGGCATGCCGGCCAGGCGCGCGCTCGCGGGCGACAGCCCGAACGTCACGTTGTTCGCCGCCGCGCCGGGTGCCACGCCGGGCACTGTCGCGCCAGTCGGCGAGCCGGACGACTACACGCTGGACGCCGGCCCGCCGGTCCCCGGCGCCGTGGCCCTGGACGCTTTCCCGGCATGGTCGCGAGGGCTGCAGGAGTGGCCGCCGCCCGGCGGGCGGGTGCGCATGGCGCTGAAGGTCAGCGATCGCACGCCGTCCGGCGCGGGTCCCGTCATCCTGAGCGCGCACGTCGGCGACGAGTGGCTGACCGTCGCCGCGCTGCCGGCGATCTCCGTGATCGGCTCTGCGCCGCCGGGCGGCGGCGAGCTCATCCAGGATGCCGACTTCGGCTTCGTCGCGCTGCGGGCGGCGTCTGTCGAGCCGACGACCGCCCGACCCGGGGAGACGATTAGAGTCGATCTACGGTTCGAGTGGCCAAATGCCGCGACCGACCCAGACGATGTGAACGGTACGGCAGTGTCAGAGGACCCGCGGGCGCGAGTGCCCCTTCCGGAGCCGTCGATCTTCGTTCACCTGGTCGGCACGCCGCGACCGGCTGGCGGCGACCCGACGTGGGCGGTGGGGCAGGACGGGGCGCCGTCCTCAGGCGGCTGGCTCGAGCGAGCCCCGACGGGCACCATCTTCGACCGGCAGCTGCTCGCCGTCCCGAGCGGCGCCCCGCCCGGTGAGTACACGGTCGTCGTCGGGATGTACGATCCGGCCAGCGGCGAGCGTCTGACCGTGGATGGCCCGGCGGTCGACGCCGGCGGGACGAGCGTGACGGTGGGACTGGTAAGCGTCCGCTAGACGCAGGACGGGGGAGGGCTCGGTCACGACGGGGGAGGGCTCGGTCAGGACGGCGGCGCGCTCGGTAACGACGGCAGCGCGCTCGTTCACGACGGCAGCGCGCTCGGTAACGACGGCCGTGCGGACGCTGGGAGTCGGAGGTGTGAGATGACTAGGCTGGACGAGTTCGAGGCCCATCGCGAGCGCATGAACGAGCGCGTGTTAGCCGCCGATCACCTCGGGGTCAAGAGGTTCTTCGGCCTCGACTCCGCCGCATACCGCGACGGAGCTCTGGACGGCCGGACCAAGGAGCTCCTGGGCCTAGTCGCCAGCGCCGTGCTGCGCTGCAACGACTGCATCGACTACCACGTGCTCCAGTGCGTCGACGCCGGTTGGGACGACGACGAGATCATCGACGCGCTCAACGTAGCGCTGATCGTAGGCGGCTCGATCGTCGTCCCGCACCTGCGGCACGCCGTCGAGACGATCGACCTGGCGCGAGAGCGCGCGGCGCCGTAGAGTCGGATTGAGTCCTAGGCGCGGATCGGGCGGCGGCGGGTGATGGCGGACAACGCCGAGTGACCGATCGGCAGCTCGTGACCGGTCTACGGCCCGACTGCGGTGCCCGACGACCCGCCTGACGACTCGCCGTCCGAGCCGCGAGCCGCATCCACACTCCCATCTCCCGCCGCGACGACCGTCACGTCGGCGAGCACCACGCTGTCCGCGGCGCCTCGGGTGACCTCGTCGCGGGCTTCGGGCGCGCGCGCGCCGGTCGGCTCCGCCGTCAACCGCGCGCCGCTTCTCGGATCGTAGAGACCGAGGAGCAGCCGGCACGCTCCAGGCGGCGTGTCGTCCGGCAGTACGAGCGCCATGCGGTCACGCACCACGGTCCCCTTGTCCGCCTCAACGCCGAGCGACCGGCCATCAGCGTCGCGGGAAACGCGAAGCCCGGTCGCCGGCTGCCAGGTCGACGTGCGCTCCGAGCCGCCCCGCGGCGCCATGTCGCGCTGGGCTACGACGGTCCCGTCCGGATCGACCAAGTGCAGGAACACCGTGTAGTCGGCGGCCGGCCCGCCGTCGCCGGCGACGGCCCACCAGGCGTCGACCGTGATCACGTCACCGGGCGCCGCTACGACCGCGCCGGATGCGCCGACCGGCCCGACAGCCCACCCCGCCAGCAGCACCTCGTCGTCGCCGAACGCGACACGCTCCTCGCCAACCGTGCCGACGGGCTCGCGCTGCCGGGCCCACATCGCGAGCCGGACGTTTCCGTACCAGTCGTCAAAGGCCTTGGCGCGATGGGCGTTCAGCCAGCCTTCGACGATCCCGTCCGGGTCCGCCTCGTCCGTCGCCCACAGCACCGCGTACAGGTCGCGGTGGTCGGTGGCGGCGTCCTCTAGCCGGGCGATCGTCGCTCCTGCGTCTGGTGGCCGCTCGAGCGGCAGCGGATAGATCGTGTGCCGTCCGCGGTCGTAGTAGTCGACGACCTCCACCTGGGTCGGCGCCGTCACGATCACCGCGTCGTCGGCGGAGGCCTGGCGAGAAAGGGCAGCCACGATCTCGCGGTAGTCGTCGCGGCGCAGTCGCGGATCGTCGTACGCGGCCTGCAACGCCCGGGCTCGCGGCCACACGGCCAACGTCAGCAGCGCCAGCGTGACGGCCATCCCGAACACGCGCTGCCGCCGGGTTCTCGCGGACTGCCGCCCGTCACCGGCCCCGCCGACTTGGCCAGGCGCGCCTGCGTTCGGCGCGCGCATGACCTCGCCCGATCGACCCTGTGCGGTGACCAGCCGCCCCACCCCCACCGCGCCGGCCGCCATCAGCAGATCGAAGCCCGGCGCGGCGGCTATCAGGAACTTGGGATCCCAGGCCGGTCTGGTCTGTGAGAGGAACCACATGGCCGCCAGCGGCCCAACCACCATTGCGCTCGCGACGAGAACGCCCCAGCGCCTCTTCTCGTCGGCGGCGGCGGCGAGCCCCGCCAGCGCGAGGGCGCCGGACACCAGCACCAGCGCGCCGGGCGCCGGCACCCTGTGGATCCCCATCGAGAAGGTGGCTAGGGCCTCGCGTGCCAGCGCTACGGTGCCCATCGCCGGACCGAGCGTCGGCCAGTCGCGGATCGTATGCCAGGCCGCCACGACCCACGGCACGAACAGGGCCGCCACGACCGCCTGGGCCACGACCCATCTCCGGGACAGCTCGCGCGGAGCATTGCCGGACGCGCGCCAACGGCCGACGATCCCGGCCAGCGCGATGAGGTTTGCCGCCGCAACGGCGCTCGCACCGACGAAGTAGTGGGTGTACAGCGCTGCCGCCGCGGCGTCCAGGAAGGCCCGGTCGCGGAGCTGGCGCTC
>JBJYWW010000122.1:0-24688 GCA_046259645.1 Anaerolineae bacterium | reverse complement strand
GCGTGTCGACGCTGCTGGTCGCCTCATCGAGGACCAGGATGCCGGGATCGGCCAGAACGGCGCGCGCGATCGACAGCAGCTGCCGCTGCCCTTGGCTCAGGTTGGTGCCGCGCTCTGACAGCTCCGTGTCGTAGCCGTCGGGGAGCCTGTCGATGAAGCCGTGCGCGTTGGCCAGCTTGGCTGCCGCGACCACCTCGTCGTCCGTCGCGCCGAGCCGCCCGTACCGGATGTTCTCCATGACGGTGTCGGCAAACAGGAACGTGTCCTGCAACACGATGCCGAGCTGGCGGCGCAGGCTGTCCTGCGTCAGGTCGCGGATGTCAGTGCCGTCGATCCTGATTCCGCCGTCGTCGACGTCGTAGAAGCGCGACAGCAGGTTCACCATCGTCGTCTTGCCGGCGCCGGTCGGGCCCACCAGCGCCACCGTCTGACCCGGTCGCGCCTCGATTGCCACGTCGACCAGCACCGGCACCCCCTCGACGTAGCTGAAGTCGACGTCGTCGAAGACCACCTCTCCCTCGACGTCGAGCAGGGGCACCGCGCCGTGGCGGTCACGGATCTCCGGCCTCGTGTCGAGCACCTCGAAGATGCGCTCGGCACCCGCCAGCGCCGCGACGATGCTATTGAACAAGTTGGCGATGGCCATGAGAGGATGGCTGAAGCGGCGCGTGTAGTCGGTGAACGAGGCGATGGTGCCGACCGTCACGCCGGCGATGCCGTTCACCGCCATCAGCGAGCCGATCCCCACTACCACCGCCAGGTTGGCCGAGTTGAGGGTCATCGTGACCGGCATCACCAGCCCGGCCAAGATGTTGGCCCGAACGCCGAGGCCGCGCGCCGCCTCGTTGTGAACACCGAACTCCTCCACGACGCCCGCCTGCCTGTCGAACGCGATCACCGTGCGCTGCGCCGACAGGTTCTCCTCCATCAAGCCGTTGAGCGCGCCCAGCTCCTTCTGCAGCCCGCGGAACGCCGGACCGATCCGCCGCATCAGGACCCCGACGGCCGCGAACATGATTGGCACGACGATCATGGCCGCCAGCGTCAGCCAGAAGTTCAGGTACAGCATGGCGCCGATCACGCCCACCAGCGTCACGATGCTGCTGAAGAACGACACCAGGTTCTGCGACAGCAGCTGGTTGATGTTCTCCATGTCGTTGGTCAGGCGGCTCATCAAGTCACCGGCCGACTGCCTGTCGTAGAAGCTCACGGAGAGCGTCTGCATGTGATCGAACAAGTCCTTGCGCAAGTCGTACAGCGTCTGCTGAGCCACCGTCGCCATCATCCGCCCGTAGGCCACGCCCGTGATCCACGCCGCGAGGTATACCGCGACCATGATCATCGCCATCCGCGTAAGCCCCGCCTTGTCGCCCGGGATGATGTAGTCGTCGATCGCTCGGCCCATCAAGAAGGGACCCAGGACGCTCAGCAGCGTGTTGACCACGATCAGCACCGTGACGACGGACAGATGGGCCTTGTACGGCTCGAGGTACTTCATCAGGCGCAGAGCAGCTCCGCGCGCGTCGCGCGAGACGGCGGCCCGATCCTCGACCGACGGCGGCCTACGCACGGGGCACCTCCTGAGCGCCGTCCCGGCTGCCGGCACCGTGCGCCCCGCTTGCGCCATCCGCTGCGCCGGCGGCGTCCGCCCCGCCGCAGTCCGACTTGGCGGTGTCTACAGCACCACCGGCGTCCCCTGCGTTGCCGCTCCGGACCGGACTGACCGCGCCATCCGCCTCAAGCGCAGCGTCAGCGCCAGTGTGCGACGCCGCCGCCCTCGCCGTCGCGCCAGGTCCCGCGCCCAGCTGCGACTCGTAGATCTCCCGGTAGATGCGGCTCGTCTCCATCAACTCGCCGTGCGTGCCGACGTCGGCCACGCGGCCGTCGTCGAGCACCACGATCTTGTCGGCGTTCAGCACCGTGCTGACCCGCTGCGCCACGACCAGCTTCGTGCTGTCTGTGCCGCGGGCGTCCAGCGCGCCCTGGATCTTGGACTCCGTCTCGGCGTCGACCGCGCTCGTCGCGTCGTCGAGGATGAGGATCTTGGGATTGGAGCAGATGGCGCGGGCGATAGCGATTCGCTGCCTCTGGCCCCCGGAGAAGTTGGCGCCGCGGCGTCCGGCCGGCGTGTCGTATCCCTCCGGCTTCCGCATTATGAAATCGTGCGCCTGCGCCACCTTGGCCGCCGCAACGACGCGCTCGTCCGATGCGCCCGGGCAGCCGTAGCGTATGTTCTCCCGCACGCTCATGTCGAACAGCACGCTCTCCTGCGGAGCGATCCCAATGTGGCGCCGGAGCGAGTGCTGCGACAGGTCGCGGACGTCCAGGCCGTCGACGGTCACGGCGCCGGAGGTCACGTCGTAGAAGCGCGGCACCAGGTTGACCAGGCTGGTCTTGCCCGACCCGGTCGCGCCGAGGATGGCCACGGTCTCCCCGGGCTCGGCGGTCAGCGAGACGTTGCAGAGGACCGGTACGTGCGTCCCGTCGTCGGTGGCGTAGTGCAATGAGACATCATCGAGAACGATGCGACCGCGCAGCTCGTCGCCGAGCTCCAGCGCGCCGGGCTTGTCCTTGATCGCCGGATCGGCGTCGACCACCTCTAGGATCCGCTCCACGGACGCCTCGGCGGCGTAGAGCCGCGGCAGGATCATGCCTAGCATCATCACCGGCACCATCGTGGTGAGCATGTAGTTGGTGAACGCGACGATCTGCCCCGTCGTCAGCTGGCCTTCGATGGCGCTAAGACCGCCGAGCCAGACGATCGCCGCCACCGACAGGTTCATGATCAGCAGCATCGTCGGCAGCAGCAGTGCCGTCAGCTGATTGACCTCGATGCCCATCTCCGCGTACCGCCGGCTAGCCTCGTGGAACCGGCTCTTCTCGTACTCGGCGCGCACGAACGCCTTGACCACGCGCACGCCGGCGATGTTCTCCTGGAGGATCGTGTTGACGCGATCAAGCCGGCTCTGCAGCTCCTTGAACATCGGCTCGGTGCGCCCGCTGAACCAGAGGACCAACGCCACCGTCGCGGGGAGCGTCACCACGAGCAGCAGCGCCAGCTTGGGGCTGGTCAGCACGAGCATGACCAGGCTGCCGACCATCATCAGCGGCGCCCGGAAGACCATCCGCAGCGTCATCATCACCGCCGACTTGACGATGTTGATGTCGCTCGTGAGGCGCACGAGCATCTCGCCCGTCTGCAGCTCGTCGAGGTTCACGTACGACAGCTCTTGGCTCTGCCGGAAGGCCGACGCGCGCAGGTCGGCGGCCACGCCCTCCGACACGCGCACTGCCAACACGATGTTTGCGATCACCAGGACCATCGCCACCAGCGCCAGTCCCAGCATGGTCAGCGTCGACGTCACGACTACGCCGCTGTCGCCCGCGCTGATGCCGCCGTCGATTATGCGCTGGATCTGGTGCGGGATCAGCAGCTCGGCGCCGGCCACGAGGGTGAGCGTGATGATCGACAGGACGATCTCGCGCCGATAGCTGATCAAGTACGGCCGCAGCCGCGTGAGAGCTTCCATTGGGCTGAACCTATCCGATCGCGGACGTCAGGGACGGCCGCCAGACGACCGGATAAGGTTGGCTGCTATGCAGGCCGCGGTCAACGTGCGGAGGTGTTCGCGCCGGGCCGTCCGGTCGGGCGGCGCGCATTCGGCTGGCAGCCTCAGGGCGCATTCGGCTGGCAGCCTCAGGGCGCATTCGGCTGGCAGCCCCAGGGCGCATTCGGCTGGCAGCCCCAGGGCGCAATAGTCTGAAGGCTCGTGCGCGAAGCGGCCTACCTCTCGGCCGCCGGCACGTAGATGACGATCGGAGGCGGACCAGCTGTCGCGACGTCGGTCGCGGTGGGCGTGGGGCTGGTCGCGGTCGGCGTGGAGTCGCCGACGGTGGGTGTGGGCGTGGCCACCCAAGGCTCCCATCCGGGCAGGTGAGGCGCGTAGACGTACAGACCGCTGGCACCGGCGGCGGCGTAGACCAAGCCATCGGCCGCGAGCACGTCCGCCGCAGTGCCTGACACTAGCAGGGTGATCACGTCGAGCGGGTTCGCCGGATCTCGCACGTCGAGGATGCTCACCCCGCCTGCCTGCGCGAGGAACACGTAGCCATCGTCGTAGGCGACCGAGAACGCCGGGGACGAAAGCTCCACGACCGCGACACGGATTGGCCTGGCTGGGTCCGCGACGTCGATCACATGCAGCCTCGGCGCCGGCTGACGGTCCGACTCGCCGGAGGCGGCGAGCGTCACGGCGAAGACATGGCCGTTCCCGATCGCAAGGCGCGCCGACGAGAACCGGTCGGGCGCCGGGTCGTCAAGACGCAGCTCTCCAATGCCGACCGGCTGCGCCGCGTCGGACGCGTCGATCACGTGGAGCCTGAACTCGTGTTGCCCGGAGCTGGCCGGTGCGAGAGCGTACGCGATGCCGTCGACCACCACGACGTCCGCGCAGCCATGCTCCAGGTCGTATCGGCCGGCGAGCCCCGGTGCCCGCGGATCGGCCACGTCGGCGAACTCCAACGGACCGCCTTCGTCCAGAATGCCGCCGCAATGAGCGGCCTGGCCGGGTCGGACACGTCGACCGCGACGAGGCGCGGACCAACGCCCATCCACGCGATGTCGCCGTCGATCCGGATCACGTCCGTGCTGCCGCCGGCCTGGGTAATTAGGTCGGCGGTTCCTCTGAGGCGCGGCGGCGGCGCCGGTGACGCCGTGCGAGCCACGCTGGGGACGACGATCGCAAGACACAGAAGCGACGTCACCAGCACCAGAATCAGGTAGCGGTGGCGACTGAGTCCGACACGGCGCGGCATGGCTACGTCACGGGCACTCCACGATGCGGCCGGCGATCTGCCTGTAGATGTCGCCCAGGTCCTCGCCGTCGGGCGCGAAGTAGTAGTCCTCGGGCGTCGTCGCAGCAGCCTCCAGCAGCTGTCGCAGCACGTCGTCCGGCAGGCCCAGACCAACCGTGAAGATCCGCACGCCGGCGTCCTTCGCCCGCGTCGCCGCCTCCAGCACCGTCTGCTCCTGCGGTCCCGACGGCACCGGCGTCGGCACCCGGTTCGGCAGCCCGTCGGTCAGGAACACCATCACCATCTGGTTCTCCGGGTAGTGCCCCTTCCCCGACACCGCTCGCAGGCCCTCGTCGAGCGCCAGGTCCAGCCGCGTCCCCTCTTGGATCCGGTGCAGCAGCTGCCCCAGACCCAGGTGGACCTCGGTGATGTCCGCCGTCAGCGGCACCTCCGTCCAGGCCTTGTCGTTGAAGCCGACCACCGCCACCTGGTCCTGCCGCCCCCAGCCGTCCGGCTCCAGCTGCAGCTGGTCGGCGAACAGCGCCGCCGCCTCGACCGCCGCCCCATGTTTGCTCCGCCCGGTGCGCGTCTCACGGTACATCGACGTCGACATGTCCAGCACCAACACCACGTCGGTGAAGATCTCCTCCGGGATGCACGGCGTCGGTCGGTCGATGTCCACCGGCTCGCAGTCGTCGAACGTCTGCGCGATCTGGCTGTAGATCCCCGACAGGTCCTCCGGCCGCGGCGCGTAGTAGTACATCCACCGCTCGCTGGCCGCCATGATCAGCATCCGCGGGTTGATGTCCGTCGGCTTGCCCAGGCCCACCGTGTAGATCCGCGTGCCCTTGTTCTTCGCCAGCTGCGCCGCCTCGACCACCGTCTGCTCCTGCGGTCCCACCGGTACCGGAGTCGGAACCCGGTTGGGCAACCCGTCGGTCAGCAGCACTATCACCGGCCGGTTCTCCGGCTTGCGGTGCGGTCCGTCCAGCGGCTTCTGGCCCTCGAGGAACGCCAGGTCGAGCCGCGTCCCCTCCTGCGTCATCGTCGTCAGCTGGTCGAGCGCGCCGTAGGCCACCTCGTACGAGTACCCCAGGTCGGCCTGGGTCCACGCCGTGTCGTTGAAGCCCACGATCGCCACCTGGTCGTGCCTGTTCAGCACGTCCGGCGTGAAGTCGAGCATCGACACGAACAGCTTCGCCGCGTCGATCGCCGCCTGGTTCTTCGGGATCCCGCCGTCCTCCACCGGCCGCAACATCGACGTCGACCGGTCGAGAACCAGCACCACGTCCGAGTGGAACGCGTCCGGGATGCACTTCTCGCCCTTCTCCCCCGCCGGCAGGTAGATCGGCCCCGGAATCGGGGTCGACGTGCTCGTAGGAGTAGAAACCGCCGTCACCGTGCCGGTCGGCGTGTCGGTCTCGGTCGGCGTCGGCGATGGCGTCACCGTGATCTCGAAGCACAGCGACTCGATGTCGCCCAGGCCCGCGCTCTTGCCGAAGGTCTGGTTGCGGCCCGAGTAGACCTCTTCGCGCCGCGTGTCGCCGCCACCAACGTTGTCGAACCACGCGGCTCCCCCGCTCCAGATGCGGATCGGGTCGATCACGGTCGACACCGTCTCGTCGAGCCACGGTAGCGCCGCCAGCGTGCCCCACGACGATTCAGGGTGCCGCAGGTTGTCCTGGTATACCTCAGGTATGGTCAGCGCGATGTAGCGCTCGACCGCACCGCTGACATCGCGGTCGACACCCATGGTGAGCACCATGTCGCCGTAGCCGGCGGTCAGAATCCGGGCGTCGCCGCCCCTGTCACGGAGGCCGAGGATCAGGTCGCCATCGGTTCGGAACTCGATGTCGACCAGCATCGGCTCGCGCCGCGTGGTGTTGTCGGGCAGCTGCAGCGCCCACGGCTCCCACGCCTGTTGTCGTCCGTAGTCGAGGTCGACCTGCACGACCTCCTTCATGTCCGAGCCGTCCGGCTTGGAGCGGTACACGAACGCGCGTTGCGCCCGCCACTGGCTCGCGGGCTGCCCCGCCTCGAACGGCGTTGTCAGCGTGTCGACCACGCCGTGGTAGAGCCAGCCGTCGCGGAACGCTAGGCCGAACGGCACCGCGTCCGCCGACCACCACTGTCCCGCGGCGCCGTTGGGGAACGCGTCGAGTAGCCGCCCATCGGGCACCGAGAACCTGTAGATCATCTTGTCGTGCAGGTTCACCGCGTAGAGCTGGTCGTTGGCCTCCGACATCTCGATGTCGCCGAGGCCAACGTGGCCGACGGAGCTGGCGGCAGCGAGGTCGGCGAAGGTGCCGCGCATGTCGTGCGGGTCGTCGCCGGCGTCGATAACCGCCCACGGCTCGATCCTGCCGGAGCGAAGGTCGATGCGATAGATGCCGCCGGGACCCAGCGGCCCGTACTGCGCCAGGCGCTTGGTGTAGGCGCCGACGTAGACCTGGTCGCGCTCGAGGTCGTGCGCCACGCCGAAGGTCGCGCCGACCGACGGCTCGTAAGCCAAGACGTGGTGCAGCGACGTGTCCTCCGGCTGGGTGTTGTTGAACGCCACCACCGCCGGCTGCTCGCTCATCCACAGCGAGCTGCGCTGACGCAGGTTGCCGTCGAGGCGCGGGATGAACTCGGTGGTGATCAAGTACGGGTTGTGGCTCCCGCAGGTGTCCTTGATGGTGGCGTACACCTCGGCCGCAGCGGTCGCGGTCTCCTCGCCCACCGGCGCCTGTTTGGCAACCCGTGTCTGCATCGCTTCCGCGGTGGAGACGTACTCGGTCAGAATCGGCGGGACGACGACCGCCGCCGTCGCCTCGGCGTTGTCCATCGCGGCTTCGTTCGTCGGCGCCTCGAACGTCAGAGTGGGGCCCAGCACCTCCGCCGTGCTAGCCGCCCACGTTTCCCGGTCGCTGCGGATAGGCGCGTTGGCCGTCAGCGTGGCGACGTGCTCCGTCGCCCGCTCGGTCGCACGCTGGTAGGCCGTGGCCGTGGCCGGGATCCCTGCCTCCGCCGTGGCCGTGGCAATAATCGACTGCATGTCCTCGGGCACCGCGGCGCAAAGCGCCTCGACGTCGCCCGGCGCGAGCCCCTCGATCGTGGACGAGCCGCCGTCCGGCAGGTCCGACACGTCGGCTAGGAGCTCGGAGCGCAGGATCGACCCGGTGTCGTTGCTGTACCAGTGCGCGAAGAGCTGGTTGCGCACCTCCTCCGCCGCCGAGTCCGGCGACCGGCCGACCGAGACGATCATCTCCAAGCCGGGCACCTGCGCCAGCGCGCCCCACAGCACCTCGACGTTCTCGGGGCCGGAGTCGTGGTAGAACGGCGTGTCGTTGCGCACCATCCAGTTGCGCCTGTCGGGGCTCAGCATCGTGGGCAAGATGTCGCCCACGCTGGCGCCGGCGCGGGTGAACGGGTCCCACACCGCGGCCGGGTCCATGTCGGCCACCCGGTCCCGCAGGCCCATGATCGGTGCGCCATCGGATCGGAAGATGATGTCGGACAGGATGGGCGAGTCGCCATCGGCGCCGGTGCTGTCCGCGCTCCATCGCTGCCACGGGACATCGTTGAACGTACGGTTGTAGTCGCTCAGGCCCACGCGCATCACCCACTGCCAGTCGCGATCACTGGGGCTGCGCCTGTACAGCCTGGCCTCCAGCGGCCCGGTCGGATCCTCGCTCTCGCGCGAGTTGACCGCCGCATGCCACACGTACTCGCCGTTCACGCCGAGACCGAAGGCTCGCGCGTCGAACCGCCAGCTCTCGTCCTCGGCCGCGCTCTGCCACCTGTCGCGCGTGTGGCCGTCCGAAGTGGCCAACCGGTAGACGCGCTGGTCGTGGAGGTTGGTGACATACAGATCGGTGCCGTCCGCTGAGATGTCCAGGTCTCCCAGCGACGTCTTGCCGACGAACGAAGCCTCCTCCGCCTCGTCGGCCGCGCCGCCTGCGGCTACGTGGTGATCCGCTCCGGCACCCAGCTCGACCAGCACGGTGATCGCGCCCGTCGCCAGGTCGATCCGGTAGATGCCGCCCGGCCCGCCGGGGCCGAACTCGCCGCCGGGCCTGTGGTACGCCGACGCGTAGAGCTGCTCGTGCGCGTGGTCGTACGCCAGGCCATAGACGTCGCCGACGTCGGCCCGCGTGGCGAGCACGATCTGCGCGGCCGGGCCCAGCCCGGTGTGCTGAAAGGCAACGATGGCCGGCACGGTCGACGGATCGACGCCCGGCATCGGCTTGCCGAGCAGCGCCGTCGCCATGAACGGGTTGGCGGAGCCGCACGACTCTGCGACCCGCTCGTTGGCGGCCTGGGCCATCACCCTTGGGGGCGCCGCACCTGACGGGGCGTCGGCACCGGAGTCGACCAGCACTCCGGCGGCGCCCATCAGCAGGCCGACGAGGACTACGAGGGTCGTGAGGTGAACGAAGCGGACGGAACGGCGCATCCTCTCACTCCGTGCTGGTTGTACGTGCTGCACGTGGCTACTTCAAGCACACCTGCGGTGAGCTTTCGGGCGCGGTAGGCGAAGGTTAGCACACCGCGACATGGCGCGCCACGACTAGCTTTCACGCACACGCGGCACCGCGGCGGACGTCCCTTCCACTGTAAACGCCCAACAGGCGCCGGGAACAGATCCCGCCGCCTACTTGCCTCTGTCGGAACGCCGCGCGCCGCCGAAGGATAGAGCTGTGCCGTCGACCTGGCGCGCCATAGTCCATTTGTCGTACGCCTCGTAGGCGGAAAGCTCAGCCAGGACGGGACGGCGACGCGCTGTTCGGATGACGCCTGTTCATACCGAGGACCGATGCGGCCGGGGCGTCTTCCGGCGATACTATCGACGCAATCTGACACTGGAGAGACGAAGGCACAAGGAGGACGTCATGTATACCCAGAACCCAATGCTGCTGCACGAGGTGGCGATGACTCACGCCGCCGACATGCATCGGGCAACCGAAGGCGACAGGATGCTGCGCCTGGCGGGCATGGGACCGGAGGTCGCATCGAAGGCCGGCGACTCGATCAACGTTGTGAAGTCGCTCATCGGATCACTGGTCACTGCCCTGACCTCCCTGGAGGGACTGAAGGACTCGCTCCGCTACATGCCGTAGGGGGAGCCCCGCCAGGACGACGACGCGATCGTCTAGCGAGCAAGTCGTCATACGTCCTCGGGGCTCGCGGCAGCGACGGCGGAAGCCAGCACCGCAAGCCGAGTAAGTCACGCAGGCTCCGACCGCACGCAAGACCGCGAACCACCTAACGCAATCAGTCTCCTCCAGACTAGGGACCCGGCACGACGAACGTCGTGCCGGGTCCTCTTCTTGCGCCTGCGTGCTCCCCAGCGGCTAGGCTGGTCGCTAAGGTCGATCGCTGACGCCGCTCGGACCTCCCGGCTCTCTCGGGAACAGAACGTCGCCCGAGTCGGCGTCCCGCACGGTGATCGCCCCCATCGGGCACTGCACCGCGGCATTCAGGACCTTCCCCGGTTCGTCACCGATCGGGTCGAGGGCGACCGACTGGCCGCCCGGGCCCAGCCGGAACGAACGGGGCGCCACCATGACGCACAGCGTCGAGCCGACGCACCGGTTCAAATCGATCACCACCTCAACGCCCGACTGGTCTTCTTCCTTCATGTTGGTGTCTGATCCTTGTACGTCAGCGAAGCACGTCGGCCTAGAACGTCACCGGCAATCGCATCAGCGCCCTGCCGATGACAGTCGGCCGGTACTCTAGATGCTCGGTCTCAAGCGTGGGACAGGGCAGCCGTTGCGTCAAGGCCGTGAAGGCCTCGCGCGCCTCTAGCTTGGCGAGCGGCCCGCCGATGCATACGTGGATGCCGTGCGCGAAGGCCACGTGCAAGTTCGGGCTGCGCGTCAGCTCCAGCCTGTCCGGGTCCGGGAACTGGGCGGGGTCGCGATTCGCCGCTGACAGCCCACACAGCACGCGCTCGCCGGCGCGGATGAGCTGGCCACCGACCTCAACGTCTTCCTTCGCCCATCGGACGGTCGTCTTCACCGAGCCGTCGTACCGCAGCAGCTCCTCGACGGCGTTCCGCATCGTGTCGGGGTTGTCGCGCAGGAACTCCCACGAGCCGGGATTGCGGATCAGCGCCAGCGTCCCGTTCGCGATCAGGTTCATCGTGGTCTCGTGGCCGCCGAAAATCAGCAGCACGCACGTCGCCACGACGTCGTCGTGCGTGATCTCGCCCGCGTCCTCTGCGTTGAGCAGGACGCTGATCAGGTCGTCGCCCCGACTCGCGCGCCGCTCCTCAATCAGCGGCTCGAGGAGCGCGACCAGGTTGTTCACGCCCTCGACCGCTATCTCACGGCGGCGCGGCTCGTCGGCCCTGATGAAGAAGAAAGCGCCGAGCTGCTCGGACCAGACCTTGATGTCGTCGCGATCGAGCTCTCGCGCCCCCATCAGGTCGAGGATCACAGACATCGGGATCTGGTAGGCGAGGTCGCGCACCACCTCCATCCGCCCGAGCGGCTCGATCTCGTCGAGCCGGCGCTTGACGATGCCCCGCACCTGCTCGCGGTAGTACTCCACTGCGGTCGGGGTGAACAGCGGGTTGAGGAGCAGCCGCAGCTTGGTGTGGTGTGGAGGATCGGAGAAGACCATCCAGCGCGACAGCACGTCGAAGATCGGCGTGAGCGGCTCTTGCTCCTCCGGGCTCAGCTCATTGGCCAGGAAGCCCATCCGATCGGACGAGAAGCGCTTCCAGTCCCGCAGCACCTGAACGACGTCGTCGTACCTGGTCAGGACCCAGCCGCCCCAGCGATCGTTCCAGTGGATGGGGTCGAGCTCGCGAATAGTCCTGTAGTACGTGTGCGGGTCCTCGATGACCTCCGGGGCCATCAGGTCGTCGCTGATGCCTGCCGCCATTGCGTCCTCGCTTTCCGGTTCCGGTGATCAGCAGTAAAAAATGAAGGACTCGACACGCCGTGTCAACCTGGTGCGCGACGTCGCTGTGGTGCGCGGTGACCCGTCCGCGGCTCCGCCACGGCGCGGCGTCGCCCGTCCGCGGCCCCGCACTGGCGCGTCGCTACAGCAGGCGCGGCTGCCGCGCCGCCTGCGGCTCGAACTGCGGTATGCGAGTGGCCAGCCCGAGCCTGGCGCATGTCTCGGCCAGCGTTCGCGTAAGGGCTTCCACGTCGCGCGCGGCGCAGCTGTATGCGCCGCCGAATCGCTTGATGTACCGCTCCTTCAAGCCCGGGAAGAGCTCATCGAGCCGGGCGTAGTAGAACGCTCGCTGGCGATCGCGCAACGTCATGCCCATGCCGGGGATCACATAGGTCGCCCCGGCGTCGGCAGCGCGCTCGAGAATGGCAATGATGTTCTCCGGGGCGTCCTCGAGGAACGGAAGCACCGGCATCAGCGCCACGCCCGTCGTGACCCCGTCGTCCGCCAGCTGGCGCATGGCGGCGAGCCGCCGGCTCGGGCGGGGCGCGCCCGGCTCGACCTTGCGCGCCAGCTCGTCGTCGGTCGTCGTCAAGGTGAAGCTGACGGCCGCGTACACCCGCGCGATCTCACGAAGCACGGCCCGGTCGCGCAGCACCAGGTCGCTCTTGGTGACCACGTGCACCGGGAAGCGGAACTCAGCGATGACCTCGAGCGCGCGGCCGGTCTGCCGCACCTCCCGCTCCAGCGGCATGTACGGGTCGTTCATCGAGCCGGTGCCGATCGTGCCGCGCACGCGCTTCCGCGAGAGCTCGTCGCGAAGGAGCTCGATGGCGTTGACCTTCACAGCGACGCGCCCCAGGTCGTCGATGCCGTAACACTCGCTGCGCGTGTCGCAGTAGATGCACTGGTGCTGGCAGCCGCGATACAGGTTCATGTTGTACTTGAGGCCGAACCACGGGTCGGGCTGCTTCACCGTGCCCAGCAGCGTCTTGGCCTCGATCTCGTCGTAGCGACCGGATCGAACACTGCCGCTGGGCTCTTCGCTGTCCATGGCGCAGTTGTAGGTTGACCACCCGGCGCGAGTCAAGCCGCCGCGGCCCCTCGCGCCCGGCGACGCAAGGCTGCCCGCCGCGCGGACCGTCGCCGTCAGGTCGGCTGCCGCGGGAACCGGCGCGCCTCGCAAGCCAGTGCGCCGATGGCGGCCCCGGCGAAGACGATCGCCAGCAGGACCAGGTTGCTGAGCGCGGCGTCGGCCACGAGACTCGCGACGCCTACCACTGCCAGGGCAACCAGCGTCCCGACCGCGGCGCCGCACGCCCAGCAAGCGCTTCCGCGGCTGCGCGCCGGCAGGCAACTGGCGAGGAACGCCCCCAGGATCGCGCCGCCGCCTATGAGCAGCGGCGTCAGGCAGGTGACGCTCGCCAGTGCTGACGGTGACGACGACCCGGATCCTTCGGTCGCTCCGCCCCCTCCCGCCCCGGACCAGAGCATGTACGCCGCTACGCCCCCGGCGACCGCCCCCAAGATGATCCCCGCGAACATCGCTTGGAGCTCTCGCTGGTTCTGCTTCTGGGTCTCCAGCTTGTCAGCGTTGTCATCTCGATCTGTCACGCTGCCTCCTGTCGCCTGATCCAAGTGGCCGCCGTCGTTCGTGGCTCACGTCTCTGGCGCTCCGTGTTGCCGGGCTCGCGATCCCATGGCTACAGCGCGATGCGAGCTACGGCGCAACGCGACCTACGGCCCAACGCTAGCTACGGCACCACGCGCGGCGCGTCCGCGCCCGAGTAGGTTACCATGACCAGGTCGGTGTCGACTGCCGCACCCCCCGGCCACGCGATCCTGCCGGCCGGATTGGGATCTCCGTCCGTGACGAACACCTCCACCCAGCCGTCCCCGTCAGCCGGCAGCACCTCGAGCACCAACCTGAAGTCCCGGTAGGGGCTGTCCGCGATCGGCTCGACGTCGAGGCCGACCCAACCATCCTCCGGCAGTTCCGACAACTCGATCGTCCGCGTCGCCAGCTCGCGTCCCAGGTCGTCCTCTAGCGCTATCACCAGCTCGCCCGAGCCACCCGAACCACCGGTGGCGATCTCGATCCTCGAGAGCCCCGGCTGACGAGAATCGAACTGCTGCCACAGTCGCAGGCGTCCGGGACCGCCCAGCCACATCGTCGACCTAGTGTCAGGCACAAAGCGTTGATCGACGCGCGGCGCCGGTCCGGTCGCGGCCGCGAAGGCACTTGGCAACAGAACCTGCGTGGCGCGGACGTTGACCACGCCGAGCCACACCGCGATCGCCGCCACCGACCACCACCGCGCGCGCGGCGGCACCACTGCCCGCACCCCTTGCGCGACGAGCAACGCGATTGCCGCCAGCGCCGGGAAGAGGAGCCGACCCTGCGCCTGCGGATCGGCCATGCCGCTCTTGACGTGCGCCGCCAGCGCCAGGGCCACGACGATGGCCGCCGCGAGCAGCGCCCGCCGAGTCGCCGGCGACGCGCGTCGCAGGCTAACAAGCGCGGCCACGATCGCCACCGCAGCCACGATCACCCCCAGCGGGGCCGTCGGCAGGTCGATCGTCTGCCAGCCGAGCCGGCCGTACAGCGACTCGAGCGTGCGCCACAGCAGGTCGGCCAGCGCGCTTGGCAGCGCAAGGGCAGGCGCCACGGCGCTTGCGCGCCAGACCAGCGCCCCGATCATGCGCCCGGCGAGCTCGGGTGCGGTCAGCCAGATGACGGCAGCGGTGGCGGCCAGTCCCCAGGCAGTCGACGCCGGCACCATGGCCGCGCCCCACGCCGCGTGCTCTCCAGCTCGATCACGTCGGCGCGCGAGGGCCAGACCTCCGGCGATCGGCACCGTGGCCGCTAGGACTGGCAGGATGTTGACCTTCGTGAGCAGGCCCGCCGCAGCCAGAACGAACATCGCCGCGGCCGCCTTGACGTCCCCGAGGCGCCCGGCGGCCCAAGCGACCTGCACGTAGACGGCCGTCGCGCCGACGGCGGCGGCGAGCGTGTCGTTGGTCACGCCGTGGCTGATGAACAGGAACTGCGGCAGCAGCGCCACCAGCAGAGCCGCGAGCGCCGGGCGCATCGCCGCTCCCCGGCAGGCGGCGCGCGCGGTCGCCCAAGCGAGCGCAACCACGAGGACGCCGACCATGCTCGACATGGATCGGAGCAGGCGCAGGAACGGCGCAACCGGGTCGTCCGGCACGTGCCACGTCGCGGCGGTCGCGAAGGGCATTCGCGGGTTGCCGGTCGGCTTCGGCACTAGGTCGACGCACGACTCGCAATCGTCGTCGACGGGCAAGAGCAGGCTCGTCACCCAAGCCGACAGCAGGTAGTAGCCGGGCGGGTGCAGGGCCTCCCACGTTTCGTCCTCGTCCGGCAGCCGCCCGCGCGCCAAGCTGGCCACGTACCGCGCGTGCAACGGCTCGTCCGGGACCTCCCACGGCGGCACCGCCTCGAGGTACGCCGCGCCGAGGACAAGGTACAGCAGCGCGGCGCCCACCGGCGCGATGCGCGTCGCGAGAGTCGACCGAGTGCTGCCGCCTGCCGTCATGCTCGCCGATCATGCCCGTCGCGTAGGCCACGGTCAACGACTCGCCGAGTCCGGGCGCGTGCGTGGGGCCTAGCACTGACCTGGGACTGGGCGCCGGAGACCGGTTGTGCGCTGCCGGCCAGTGCCTCCCGGATGTCAGACACAGTGGCAAGTCCATCCGGGAGGCACTGGCCCGCCGCTTCGGTGCCCGACTGGCCCTGAGGCCGTCCGTCCTGTACATTGCGTGTCACCCCGGCGGCGCGCCTCGCCCTCCTCCGATCCGCTTCAGCCAGGGCGCCAGCCGCGCAGTGCGTCGCAGGCAGCACGCAGGAGGCCCCGATGGATCGTCTCAAGCCCAGCCGCGAGACGCTGAGGCGTGTTCCTGGTTGGATCGCGTGTACCGCGATGATCGCCGTGTCGACCTTCTGGACGTACTGGGGCGTCGCTGAGATGTACCACGAGGGCTGGTGGGGCTCGTGGCGCAACCGTCTGCCCTACCTCGCGCCGATCGCGGTGACGCTGATCCCGACGCTGATGGCGTTCAGATGGCCCATCGCCGGCGGCGCCGCGATCATCGCCATCGGAATAGGAGCACTCGGCTTCTTCTCCAACGACGTGGCCTTCATCGGACTCGCCGTCGCGCTGGTCGGCGTCCTCTTCGTCTGGGATGGCATGCTGAAGCGGCGCCACCCGCCGGAGCCGCCAGACCCATCGATCCCGTGGTGGCCCAGCCAAGTGCGCTACGTGATCGCGGTCGGCTTGCCGTTGCTGGCGGCGATCGCGGCCTCCGTCTACTACCTGCCGATCGTGCTCACCCGCCAGGACGACGGCGACCGCAGCGCACGCTTGATCGAAGGCAACGACGTGTCGCTAGTCTGGGCGCCAGAGGGACCGGGCTGGAACTACAAGCAGCCGTGGGGCGGCTACCCGTCGTGGGACGACATCGCGCTCTACGGCCTGGAGCCCATCGGCTTCGATGACAAGCCGGGCTACGGCCGCCAGGAAGACGGCGACTCGGGCAGCGCCGGCGGCTCGGACGGCGCTGACGGAGCGGGCGGCACTGGCACGGACGACTCGGGCGCCTCGGGCAGCGCAGGCGGGGCCGGCAGTGCGGACTACGTGCACGCGAGCGGGACCGACATGGCGGCGACCAACGTCTGCCTCTACCTGAGCGAGGATGGCCTCGACCTGGAGGACACAAGGCAAGGCGTATGGCGGATGCCGACCACCGACGAGATCGTGCGCTCGCTCGGCCGGCACGGCGAGAACGCCGGGTGCGCCTGGGACGGCGAGGTCGGCGTGCAAGTCAAGTGCGAGATCGTGCCCGACAAGGAATCGCCGCTCTGGTCGACGGAGTACTCGCCGATCTACTACTGGTCTGCGGACGAGGCCGACGAGGACCACGGGTTCTTCGTCGCGTTCAACGGCACCGTCAACGACACTCTGAAGAGCGGCGGCAACCCGCGCCACAGCTACCGCTGCGTCCGCGAGCCGTGAATCGTCGGTCACGTATTGGTCCCGTCCCGCGTAGTTGCTGACGGTGACTACTAGGTGCGTGAACGACGACGGAGACTGAGTAGCGTGGCACGTCATCAGGTGGCCCCCACAGCCTGGCGCTTCCGCACGCTCCTGCCCCTGTGGGTCGTGGCGATCGCACTCGGGACGCTCGCCGGCGCGATCAGTGTGGCGGCGCAGGTGCCCGACCCCACGACGCCGCCCGAAACGCGGCCCCTGTACGCGCCCCTGCTGCTGCGCGGCAACGCGGCCACGGAGCCGGCCACGAGCCCCGTCCTGACGCCCAGCCCGACCCCGCCATCGAGCTCTCCGAGCCCAACGCCCAGCAGCACGCCAACCTCGGAATCGACCTCGCGCCCTCCAGGCGACCATGGGCCCGTCCTGTTCCAACTAGCAACCTACGGTGGGCTGTCCGCGGACTTGTACCTTGCCTGGAAGCCCTCGGAGACGCCCTGGCTCACCGTCTACGAGGACGGGACGTACATCCGGATCCACAGCGAGTTCTCCGAGGACGACGGCAGCTACGAGAGGTGGTTCCTAACCGGGCAGCTGTCTCAAGACCAGACAGAGGCGATCATTGCACGACTGATCGATGACATCGAGTTCTTCGACCTGCCCGAGCGCCCGCCCGACATGATCTGCGTCACAGACGGACCGACCGACCACGTCTACGTCTCATTCGGCGACCGGGCGCACCGCATGCACGTCTATGGCCTCACGTCGTACAGCTCCGGCCGGTTCCCGTGCCCGACTCCGTGGCCGATTGACGACAGATTGATCGAGTTGGCCGGCCTCGTAGATACACTTCAGGAGCAGCTGACGGAGTCCGAGCAGCCGTACGAGGTGAAGGTCGGCACGCTGCTCGCAGCCGAAGACTCGTGGATGCAGGCCGCACCGCTCTGGCCGTTCCCGTCGATCACGTTGGCCCCGAAGCCCGGCGACTGGATAACCGAGATCGAGTTGCAGGACGATCTAGCGCGGGACGTGATGCGCGCCATCGACGAGAACAGGGCCTACGGCAGCTACCTGGCGCGCTTCACCGAGAACGAACTCATCTACGTCGTCGGCTTCCGCGTCGAGTTCCCCGGCTGGAGCTCCTACAAGTAACTCGGTCACCCGCGATGAACGTCACGCCCCCGCTTCCCGTTCGTTCATCTCGGGGGGCTGCGGTATCGTTCATGCCGTGCGCCGGGTTGCGGCGGGACGAGACGCGCCACGCGCGTTGCACCCTGCGCCGTCGCGCCCCGTGCGCGCGAGGCAGCGACAATCAAACAGCGTAGACTGGCGTCCGGCTGCAGCGCAACAGCGGCCGTGGCGCCTAGCAGTTAAGGTGGTGGAGGATACATGAGCGGCACCAACGGAATCGCGGGCGAGATCCCGCGGCACATCAAGCGCGTCGTCGGCGACGGTGCCGACTACTGTGACGCACGATACTACCTCGACGGCAGCCTGGAGATGCTGGTGCTCTACGACGGCAACCTCGAGGCCAACGACACGTCTTTCGAGAGCGGCCTCGGCGTACGGGTGCTGTCGGGCGGGGCGTGGGGCTTCGCCGCCAGCAGCGACCCGGCCGAGTTCGCGGCGGTCTTCGACCAGGCGCTGACCAACGCCAAGACCGCCGCCAAGCTCATGCAGATGCCGCTGACGATGGACGCGCGCGCGCCACACACCGGCTCGTTCGCCTCCCCCATCGTCACCGACCCGTTCGACGTCAGCCTCGAGGACAAGCTCGCGTTCCTCGGCGATGTCGACAAGTCGCTGGCCGAGGACTGGATCATGCGCCGCGTGATCTGGGCGATGATGCAGCGCAAGAAGGTCAAGTTCTGGAGCAGCGAGGGCACCGAGCTCGAACAGCAGCTGAACAACGTGTTCGCGAACATGATGGTGATGGCGCTCGACGAGGACGGCGAGATGCAGCGCCGCAGCCACACGCTGTACACCACGGGTGACGGCACGCGAGGCTGGGAGATGCTCACCGAGCCGGAGCTGTACGCCGGCAACGCGCAGCGGATCAAGTCCGAGCTGGCGGAGCTGACCAAGGCTCCCAAGCTCGAGCACAGGCGCCGCAGCGTGATCCTGCTGCCCGGCCAAGGTCATCTCCAGGTGCACGAGACAATCGGCCATCCGCTCGAGCTCGATCGGATCCTGGGCTACGAGCTGTCGTACGCCGGCGGCTCGTTCGTGACGCTCGACTCGTTCGGCAAGCTCCGCTACGGCTCCGACAAGCTCAATGCCAACGCGTTCGGCAACATAGCCAACTCGCCCGGCTCGTTCGGCTACGACGACGAGGGCACGCCCGAGGGCGACTACATGCTCATCGACAAGGGCATCCTCGTCAACGCGCTGACGTCGCGGGCGATGATCAGCGAGGCCAACCAGCGCGCCGGTCGCACGGTCTTCAGCGACAGCGGCGGTGCATCGCGCGCCACTGCCTTCTACCGCGCACCGATAGACCGCATGACCAACGTAAACATCGTGCCGGGCGACGACGGCTCCCTAGACGACATCATCGCCGACACCGAGGACGGGGTCATCCTCGACAACCCGAACTCGTGGTCGATCGGCTCGAACCGCGAGCACTTCCACTTCGGCTGCGAGATCGCCTGGGAGGTCAAGGACGGGGAGCGCGGGCGTGTCCTGCGCGACCCGACGTACCAGGGCCACACGCTCGAGTTCTACAACTCGCTGAGCGCGGTGGGCGACGCGTCGACGTGGCGCGTCGAGCAGGTGCACAACTGCGGCAAGGGCGAGCCGAATCAGATCATGCAGCTTGGGCACGGCGTGCCGGTGATGCGCTTCGACGACGTGATTACCGGGGAGACGGAGTAGGCAATGCTGGACGACAGGACCCGTGAAGCGATCTTCTCGGTGCGATCCGACGCGGCGGCGCGCGGGATAGACGCGACGCTCTCGCTCCATCGGGAGCGCAGTCACCTGATGCGCATCGGCAACAACTCGGTGTCGCTGAGCACGTCGGAGACGTTGACCCGCCTCGACGTCGAGGTGACCAACGGCCGCCGTCAGGGCAGCCACACGCACCTCGGGCCGATCTCCTCGGCCGACGACGTGGCGGCGGCGCTGCGGCTGGCCGAGACCAAGGCGCAGGTCGCCACGCCGAAGGACTACGACCCGATCGTCGGGGTAGTCGACGTGCCGGTCGACGAGAGCAACCAGCACGACGGAGCGCTGGCCAGCCTAGATCCGGCGATCAAGGCCGACGTCTACGGCGAGATCATCTCGACGGTCGGCGATGGCTACAACTTCTCCGGCTCGTGGAGCAGCGGCCTCACCGAGGTATACGTCGTGACGACGGCCAACGCTAACGAGGCCTGGCACGCCGGCACCGACCAGGCCTTCTCCATAGTGTTGAAGCACCCCGAGCAGAAGTGGGAGCTTCGGCATCAGCAGACCGGCTGGCGCGCCGGCGATGTGTCAGCTGGGCAGACGATCGACTACTTCCGGTCGCTGCTGCCGGTCTACGAGGGTAACGACGGCTTCCTGGTGGAGCCGGGGCCGTACACCGTCATCCTGGGTGCGGAGGCAGTCGCGGAGATCCTCGGCATGGCCACCTGGACCGGCCTCTTCGGGCGCTTCTGGGAGGAGAAGCGGGGCTGGACGTCGGACAAGCAGGTTGGCGACTCGATTCTCGGCGCCAACGTCACGCTCGACGACGATCCGTCCAACCCCCAGACGTTCGGCTTCGGCTTCGACGGCTACGGCCGGCGACGCAGGCGGTTCGCGCTCGTCGACGGCGGCAATCTCGCCGGGCTGGCCTACGACGCCAGCAGCGCCGGCAAGTACGGCAAGGCGCCGACGGGACACGACCTGGACTCGTGGAGCATGGTGATGAAGCCCGGCGACGGCCCTGCCGACCCGCTCGAGGCAGTCGCCGACATGGGGCGCGTCCTGTACATCCCGGCGCTGCACTACGTTCACATCCCGAACCCGAGCCAGGGGGTCTTCACCGGCAGCTCGCGCTTCAGCGCGGTGTTGGTCGAGGACGGCGCGATCACCAGGCCGATCTTCAGCTCGCGCATCACCGACGCGTTCGAGAACGTGCTGCAGGACGTCGCGGTGATCTCGGGCGTCAGCAGGTCGGTCAACGAGTCGAACACCTACGGGCGCCGCGCCCCAATCGCGTCGAGCTTGCCCGAGTACCTCGTGGCGACCGAGGTGAAGATCACCGACTGCGCGGAGTCGTTCTAGCGGCCGACGTGCCGGCTGCGGTCTCAAGCTGTCACAGCCTGCAACGCCGGGCCCGCTGAGGCAGATAATCGGACGGCCCGGCCGAGCCATATCATCGGACCGCCCAACTGAACCAGATCATCGGACGGCCCCGCTGGCCGCGAGTTCATGCCCGTAGACTCGTAGACGCGTAGACGCCAGGCCCGACCACCTTGCCGGAGTTGTGGCGCGCGTGGCAGTCTGCGACCGCAGACGCGCGGGCCATGGCGCATTCGTGACGCGCGTGGCAGTCCGCGACCGCAGACTAGTCCAGGAGGACTGGCGCGTTCGACGACGGAGCGGTGCGTGCGGCTACGCGGCAGCTACCCGGAGCCTGCAGAGACGCACTCCCCGGCGTAGTACTCGGCGGCATCGCACACCGTGCCGCCTGGGAGCGTGCACGTGCCCACCTCCGTCTCGGCGTCGGGCGCTGACGTGACCACGTACTCGCCCCCGGTGATGGCGCAGAACCGGCTGGCGTCCGTGACGTAGCCCGTCACCTCGACTCCCCCGATCGGGCAGTCACCGCGCAGCAGCGCCCACTCCTCGCATTGGCGGTCGGTCCCAAAGCGGCACACGCCGTACTCGCCTCCGTCGGGCCGCGTCTCGATCGTCACGATCCCGCCCTGCTCGATGCAGAACACTGACGCCGGGTTGGCGATCCCAGCCCCGGAGACGTCCGCCACCACCGCCGCATCGTACGTCGCGCCCGCGTTGGCCCCACTCGCTTCCTCGCCTGGCTCGTGCTCAGCTCCGTCCGGCGGCGCTTGCATCTCGGTCTCGACGCCCAGACACGCGGTCGCGCCTAGCGCCAGGAACAGCGCCAGCGTCAATGTCAAGGTGAGTTGCCTCATCCGTTCATACTCCTCGTTGGTGACCACGGCACCCGATGAGGGTGGCCGCAGGGTACACCCGAGTCGCGCGGTCGGCGAAGGCCGACCGTCAGGCTTCGGCGTTGCTCAGTCCAGTGGCAGAAAGTACGCCTCCCCGGCTGCAAACCCGGGCTCGAGACCGCGCGCGCCGCGTATCATCTGCGTCTCGAAGTCCTGTGCCTCGCCCGGCTGTGCGTCGGGCGTCTAGCGTGTCGCGTGGGCGCTCGCCTAGTGAGTCGAGTTCAGGAGCACCGGCAGATACAGCCGCCGGCCAGGCCAGTCCGTCGCGTCGACGGTGGCGGTCGAGGTCGGGCCTTCGCCGGTCGCCGTCGCGCCGACGGTCGGTGACCCGGTCGCGCCGGTCGGGGTTGGCGTGACGGTCGAAGCCGTGCCGGAGGGCCGCGCCGTGGCCGGCGTGTCCGAGGGCGTGGCCGTTCCTGAGGGGATCGGCGTCGGTGTCGGCGTCGGCGTCGACGTCGAGGTCGGCGAAGGCTCATCGCCTGCAGCGAGCTTCACCACGAACGCGTCCACGTCGCCAGCGTGCACCTGCTCGGCGCCCGGCAGCGCGCCGAAGCCGTCGCCGTCGGGGAATGTCGCCTCGTCGGACTCCGTGTCGCCGACAACGAAGGCCGCGCCCGAGCCCGCGTCCACGGCCACCCAGAAGGCCTGGTCGTACTTGCTGCCGCCGATGTAGCCGCAGCTGACGTAGTTGTCCACCGGCTCTGCGGCGTCCGGCGTGGGCTTGAGGCGGCAGACAAACGCGTCGCCCTCGCGGTTGTTGTCGTTCTGCGACAGGTCCGGCCCGCCGATTACGGGGAACGATCCCTCGCCGGACTCCGTGTAGCCGATCACGTACAGGCTCTCGTCGGGCGCAAGCGCCACGCCGAAGCCGCCGTCACTCAGGTTGCCGCCGAGATAGCCAAGGTAGGCGAAGCCACTGCCGTCCGCCAGCACCTTGGCCACAATGGCGTCTCCGTCCCTGCCCCCGTTGTAGGACAGATCCGGGCCGACTGCGGCCTCCGGCAGACTGATGGACAGTGTCGTGCCGGTGAGATAGGCGTTGCCTTCGGCGTCCACGGCCATGCCGAACGCCTGGTCGAACCCACGGCCGCCGACGTAGCCGGCCCATTCCAGGTCCGTGCCGTCAGCTCTCACACGGGCGACCCAGCCGTCGTAGCCACCGTTGTGTGTCCTGTCCGGGCCGCCCAGGCTGCCGAAGCCGTCGCCGTCCGGGAACGAAGTGTGGTTGGACTCGGTCATACCGCTGACGTAGGCGCTGCCGTCCGCACCGAGGGCGATTTGCCCGGCCGTCAGGAACCCGTCGTCCGAGACGCCGACGTCGTTCTCGCGCCCGCCGATGTAGCCGGCGTACGCCAGGTTGTCCTGCACCTTCGAGCTGGTGGGCTCCGGCACGATCTTGGCGACGAAGGCGTCGAGGTCGGAATCGGCCTCGCTGGGCTGGCCGTTGAAGGTCAGGTCGGGACCGACGGTCACTGGGAACGTCTGCTGCAGCGAGCCCGTGGCGCCCGTCACGAACGCGTTCCCGTCCGCGTCGACGGCCACGCCTTCGGCGAAGTCCAGGCCGTCGCCTCCCAGGTAGCCCGCGTAAATCAGATCACTGCCGTCAGGCGCCAGTTTCGCCACCAGCGTGTCGGCGCCTAGGTTGTATGTCAGATCCGGACCGCCTACAACGGGGAAGCTGGACTGGTTGGAGAAGGTGTAGCCGACGACGTATGCGTGGCCCTGAGCATCAACGGCCACGTCGAAGGCGCCGTCTTCGCTGGATCCGCCGATGTAGGCGACGTACTCATACGCCTGGCCGTCCGAAGTGAGCTTGGCGACATAGGCGTCGTTGCTGCCCGTTCCGGCCTCCTGCCCCTCACCGCAGATGTACGCGCTTCCGGCACGGTCGACGGCGACGCCGAGACCGCGGTCTTCGCCCACCGTTCCGAAGAAGTTCCCGTAGGCCAGGCTGACTGGGACTCCGGCTTGATCGGCGCCGGAGTCGTGACTCTGGTTGCGCAGCTGGGCTAGGGCCAGGTCGCCGACATAGAGCTCGCGAGAGGCAAACCCGTCGAACCGGCGCCGGCCAGGGGCCAGGTCGTCCAGCCCGCGCTCGCCCGACACGCGGTACTCAAGACCGCGATCCGTGAGCGTGAACTCGACGTCGGTGCCCGGTTGGACGTCGCGATATACAACGGTGCGGAACGTCGGCACGTTGATGATCCACTCGTCCGGACCACCGCGGAAGAAGTTAAGCCGCGTGCGAGCTGTGTCCCGGGCCACCAGCTCAAGCTCGCGCGACGCTTCACCGGAGATCCCCGGCACGGGAATCGCCGTGGTGTGCGCCTCGGTCCGCACGAAGGCGGCCAGATCGGGCCTCCACACTGCCATTCCGGCGTCGTTGACTTCGACTCGCGCGGGCAGGCCCTCCCGCCGACCAGCCGAGGTGCTGGACGCCCTCCTCCCATGCACCCCACACGGCCCCACTGAGCAAACGAGCTCCGTTATCTCAATCGCGCTGGCCGTGAAGTCGACGCGCCCATCGCGACCCTGCGTGTAGAAGAGGACGCGCTCCGGCAGCTGCCCTCGGTTCTCGATGAACTGCACCGCAGGTAGAGCCGCCTTATCGGACGTCGCTTCGGCCGGCAGGCGCGGCGCTGCAGCTGCCGCCTCGGACGGCGCGTGCGGCACGGCAGCCGTCGCCTCGGCCGACGCATGCGGCACGGCAGCCGCCACCTCGGCCGGCGGGTGCGCCACGGCCGCCGCCACCTCGGCCGGCGGGTGCGCCACGGCCGCCGCCACCACTGTCAGCAATGCAGCGGCGAAGGCGACCTTCGCGGCATAGGCGGC
>JBJYWW010000121.1:0-19331 GCA_046259645.1 Anaerolineae bacterium | reverse complement strand
ACGCAGCACCAGGTCGGCCGGCTGGTCGCCACGCGCCACCGCGATCAGGTCTTCACGACGCATCGTCCACTCCCGTCGATTGGGCGCGCAACGCGGCGCGCCGCTGTCACCGAGCGCAGTGCAACTGGGCGCTCGACCCGGCCGACGCGCGCAAGCCGTTCGGCGTCAGCAGCAGGGCCGGGGCGGCGCGCCGCCCCGGCCCTCGCGTTCCCTCTTCCCCTCTTCGGGTCAGGCCCAGCGCCCGCCGCGGGCGGCGCCGGAACCGGCCGCCGTGCGGCTGTCCGGCGAGCCGTCAGCCCGTGGCAGGTCGGTCGCTGCCCGTCACGCTCATCGCGAGCAAGTCGAGCGGGCACATCGAGCGGCCCTGAGGGCCGAGCTCGTCGATGCACCAGCCGCCGTGCTTCGC
Organism: Anaerolineae bacterium; assembly: GCA_046259645.1. Lineage (GTDB taxonomy): Bacteria > Chloroflexota > Anaerolineae > Epilineales > Epilineaceae > JBJYWW01. The sequence continues at coordinate 18,925 of JBJYWW010000121.1, read as the reverse complement.
GCGGCACTCGGCGCACAGGACGTGCGCCTCGTCCTCGTGCTCGGGGCCGACAGCAGCGAGCATGTCTAGACGGTGCTGCCCCTCGGCCCGCACGGCGTCGGCGCCACTCGCCGCTGCCGGTGCCGGGCTGGCGGCCGTGTCGGGCGCCCCTGTCGGGAGCGACATCACGGCAGCGCCTTCTCGAACGACCTCAACGCCTTCATGTAGTTGGCGCGCTCGAAGGCCGCCGGCTCGGCAACCGACTTCTGGTTCATGCTGCCCTGCATCTGGGCTATCGACTCGTAGTCGTACTCCTCGAGCCACGCCTGCAAGTCGGCCAGGATCTCCGCCCCGCGCTCCGGCCCGTTGCGCAGGAGCTCTGACGTCATCATCGCCACCTTTGCGCCGGCCATCATCGCCTTGAGGACGCCGGACGCCGAGCGGACGCCGGTCGACAAGGCGAAGTCCGTGTCTAGGCGGCCCGACAGGATCGCAATCCACCGCAGCGGCAGCCGCATCTCGCTCTCCTCGCTGAGGGTCAGGTTGGGCACCACCTCGAGGGAGTCGAGATCGAAGTCGGGCTGATAGAACCGGTTGAACAGCACTAGGCCGTTCGCCCCGGCCTCCACGAGCAGCCACGACACGTTGGGCAAGCACGTGAAGAAGGGGCTCAGCTTCACCGCGACCGGGATGCTGACCTCCTCCCGCACGGCCTGGACGAGCTCGATGTAGGTGTTCTCGAGCTCCTTGCCCGTGAGGTCGATATCGGTCGGGATGTAGTAGATGTTGAGCTCGAGCGCGTCGGCGCCGGCTTCCTCGATCAGCTTGGCGTGGCGCACCCAGCCGCCGGCCGAGACGCCGTTCAGGCTGCCGATGACGGGGATGTCGACGGCGTCCTTGATTTGACGCAGCTGCTCCAGGTAGTGCTCGGGTCCGACGGTGAGCGCCGCGACCTCGGGGAAGAAGTCGAGCGCCTCCGAGAAGGAGAGCGAGCCGCGATGCAGGTAGTGATCCAGCTCCTGGCTCTCGTGCGTGATCTCCTCCTCGAACAGGGAGTGCATCACGACAGCCGCAATGCCGGCGTCCTCGATCTGCCGGACAGAGTCAACTTCCCACGTCAGCGGCGAGGCTGAGGCGACCAGCGGGTTCTTGAGCCGCATTCCGAGGTAGGTCGTCGTCAGGTCAACCATGTCAGTTCTCACCATCCTCCGTCTCCTCGTCGACGCCCGGGGGCGAGTAGCTGATGGCTGCCAGCTGTGAGTAGAGCTCGAACCGGCGCTCCGTGTCGTCCTGCGCCAGCTCCATCAACTCCTTGGCCCGCTCCTCGTCCGTGAGCGTCAGCATTCGGTAGCGCGTCTCGTTGTACGCGAACTTCTCCACCGGCACCGAAGGCTCGCGGTAGTCTACGCTGAGCGGGTTCTTGCCCTCGGCCGCGAGGGCCGGGTTGTACCTGTAGAGTGGGATGGCGCCCGATTGGACCGCCAGCTGCTGCTGATGCAGCCCTTGCCGCAGGTCGTAGCCGTGCGCGATGCAGGGGCTGTACGCCAGAATCAGCGACGGGCCGTCGTAGGCCTCGGCCTCGAGGAATGCCCGCAGCGTGTGCTGGTCGTTGGCCCCGAAGGCGACGCGGGCCACGTAGACGTGCCCGTAGGCCATCGCCATCATGCCCAGGTCCTTCTTGGCGAGGCCCTTGCCGTTGGCCGCGAACTTGGCCACCGCCGCGCGCGGCGTCGACTTGGACGCCTGGCCGCCGGTGTTGGAGTACACCTCCGTGTCGAGCACCAGCACGTTCACGTTGCGGCCCGAGGCCAGAACGTGGTCGAGGCCGCCGTAGCCGATGTCGTACGCCCAGCCGTCGCCGCCGAGGATCCACACCGACTTCTGAACCAGAGCGTCGGCTAGTCGCTCCAGGTCGCGCGCTCGCGGGTCGTCAATCGACTCGAGCGCCTCCTTCAGCCGTGCGACGCGCTCCCGCTGCGCCGCGATGCCGGCCTCGGTCGACTGGTCGGCCGCCAGCAGCTCGTCGGCCAGCCCTTGCCCGACCTGGTCGGCGAGAGCGCGGAGCAGCTCGTGGGCATACTCGATCTGCTTGTCGAGGGCGAGCCGCATGCCGAACCCGAACTCGGCGTTGTCCTCGAATAGCGAGTTCGACCACGCCGGCCCCCGGCCCTCGTCGTTCTGCGCGTACGGGGTGGTGGGCAGGTTGCCGCCGTAGATGGACGAGCAACCGGTGGCGTTGGCGATGAGCGCGCGGTCGCCGAACAGCTGCGACAGGAGCTTGATGTACGGCGTCTCGCCGCAGCCGGCGCAAGCGCCCGAGAACTCGAACAGCGGCCGGAGCAGCTGCGAGTTCTTGATCGTCGCCAGGTTCAGGCTGGTCCGATCGACCTCCGGCAGCCCCAGGAAGAAGTCCCAGTTGGCCGCCTCGGTCTCGCGGATCGGCAGCTGCGGCGCCATGTTGATCGCCTTGCGGCCGACCTCGGCCTTGTCCTTGGCGGGGCAGGCTTCGACACAGAGCCCACATCCGGTGCAGTCCTCCGGCGCGACCTGCAATGCGTACTTGGTGTCCGGGAACTCGCGGAATCGGGCATCCGTGTACTTGAACGCCGCCGGCGCGCCGGCCAAGTCGGCCTCGGTCACGACCTTGTGCCTGATGACCGCGTGCGGGCAGACGAACACGCACTTGCCGCACTGGATGCACAGCTCGGGCTCCCAGACCGGGATCTCGATGGCGATGTTGCGCTTCTCGTACTGCGTCGTCGCCGACGGGTACGTGCCGTCGGCCGGGAGCGCGCTCACCGGCAGGCTGTCACCGTTCCGGGCGATCATCGTCCCTAGCACTTCGCGTACGAACTGCGGCGCGTTCGCCGAAACTGGCGAGAGGCGCTCGGTCGTGCTCGTGACCTTACCGGGCACCTCGACCTCGTGCAGGTTGGCGAGGCTCTGGTCGACCGCCTCGTAGTTCTTCCGGACGACCGCCTCGCCCCGCTTGCCGTAAGTCTTCTTGATCGCGGCCTCGATGGCCTCCTCGCGATCGAGGACTCCGCTCAGGGCGAAGAAGCACGTCTGCATGATCGTGTTGATGCGCCGCCCCATGCCGACCTCTTCGGCGACCTTCTGGGCGTCGATGACGTAGAGCTGCAGGCCCTTGTCGATGATCGCCTGTTGGACCTCCATGGCCAGGTGATCCCAAACCTCCTCGCGACCGTACGGGCTGTTGAGCAGGAACACGGCGCCGGGCGCCGCGAACTTCAGCACGTCGATGCGCTCGAGGAACACGAACTGGTGGCACGCCACGAAGCTGGCCCCGTTCTCGGGGATGAGGTACGGCGCGAGGATCGGATTGGGTCCGAAGCGCAGGTGCGACTCGGTCACCGCGCCGGACTTCTTCGAGTCGTATACGAAGAAGCCCTGGGCGTAGTTGTCGGTGTCCTCGCCGATGATCTTGATCGAGTTCTTGTTCGCACCGACAGTGCCGTCGGCGCCCAGCCCGAAGAACACGCAGCGGACGGTCTCGTCGTCTTCGATGCCGTATGCCGGGTCGTAATCGACGCTGGTGCCGGTCAGGTCGTCGACGATGCCGACCGTGACGTGCCATCGCGGCTCCGCGCTGGCCATCTCGTCGAACACGCCGCGCACCATCGCCGGCGTGAACTCCTTGGACGACAGCCCGTAGCGCCCGCCGGTGACTCGCGGCACCGCCTCGAACTGCGCCTTGCCGGTGGCCATGCCCTCGAGCACCGCCGAGGACACGTCCTCGAACAGCGGCTCACCGATCGCACCGGGCTCCTTGGTCCGGTCCAGGGCGCAGATCGACTTGACCGTGGCCGGCAGCGCGGCCAGGAACTGCTCGACCGAGAACGGCCGGTACAGCCGCACCTTGAGCACGCCGACCTTTTCGCCCTCGGATGCGAGCGCCTTGGCGGTCTCGGCCGCCGTCGCAGCGCCAGAGCCCATGATCACGATGACGCGCTCGGCGTCAGTGGCACCTTCGTAGTCGAACAGCCGGTACTGCCGACCCACTTGCTCGGCGAACGAGTCCATGGCCGCCTGGACGATGCCGGGGCACGCCAGGTAGTACTGGTTCACGGTCTCGCGCGCTTGGAAGAACACGTCGGGGTTCTGGGCCGTGCCGCGAATGAACGGCCGATCCGGTGACAGGCCGCGGTCGCGGTGGGCCTGCACGAGATCCTGGTTGATCAGCGCCCGCATGTCGTCGTCCGCGAGCTGCTCGATCTTGTTGATCTCATGCGACGAGCGGAAGCCCTCGAAGAAGTGCACGAACGGCACGCGCGACTCGAGGGTCGCCATCTGCGCGATCAGGGCGAAGTCGTGAGCCTCCTGAATGGAGTTGCTGGCGAGCATGCCCCACCCGGTGGCCCGGGTCGCCATCACGTCGGAGTGGTCCCCGAAGATCGAGAGCGCCTGCGCCGACACCGACCGCGCCGCCACGTGGAACACGGTGGAGGTCAGCTCGCCCGCGATCTTGTACATGTTGGGGATCATGAGAAGGAGGCCCTGCGACGCCGTGAACGTCGTCGTGAGCGCACCAGCCTGCAGGGAGCCGTGGACGGCGCCGGCCGCGCCGCCCTCAGATTGCAACTCCTCCACCTGCGGGACAGTGCCCCAAATGTTGGGCTGGCCGATAGCCGACCAGGCGTCCGACAGCTCGCCCATGGGCGTCGACGGGGTGATGGGATAGATGGCAATGACTTCGCTGAGCCTGTAGGCCACGTAAGCCACTGCCTCGTTGCCGTCTACGGTGACCATTATCCTATTCATAGCGGCGTCAGGATACCGGCCCGGCCGGGGCCTGTAAAGTGTAGCTTCCGCTGTCAGGGCAGGCCCTGACAGGCTCTCGGAATGGGGGTCGCGGCCTGAGCGACGGCCGTCTCCTGACGGCGGCCCCTTGCGTCATTCGTGTCGAAGCCGTATGATGGTGTTAACAATTCTGTAACCGGCCGATGTCCGCCCCGTGGCGCCGTCGCATCGGCCTTGCCCTTGATCAGGAGAGTTGCCCTGAGGAACCTGCTAGGACGCCGGAACCTGCCGTGCGCGGCGGCTACGGCGGCGGTGCTGGCACTGACAGCCGCGATGGGCTCGGGCGCCGGCGCGGAGCCGGCGACTAGCGACGCTGCCGGCGGTGTGAGCTTGGCCGCGGGCGTCGCTGCCGGCGGTGAGGTGGCGTCACCGCGAGCGCAGGCCAGCGACGGTGAGGTCCCAACTGCAAGCGCCGCCGCCGGCGGTGAGGTGGCGTCACCGCGAGCGCAGGCCAGCGACGGGGCGCTGGCGTACGTTCCAGCGGGCACGTGGTCCAGCCGGACGCCGGCGGTGTACGAAAGGTTGGCCTGGCCCGCCGGGCACGACTCCGGCGGCATCGGCCTGTCGCCCGACGGCGCGGCCATGGCCGTCACCGACCGCACCGAGCACGCGATCCGGCTGTTCCAGATCGTCGGCGGAGAAGGCGGGAACGGCGGCACGGGGGGCATGACTCGACCGAGCGCCGTGGTCGGGTCCTTTGGCAGCCAGCCCGGTCGATTCTCGTCGCCGCGCGACGCCGACCTGTTCGCCGACGGCTCGATCGCCGTCAGCGACACGGGCAACGACAGGGTCCAGATCCTCGATCCCGACGGCGCGCCGCTCGCGCAGTGGCCGGTGGACGATCCGCGCGGCCTGGCGGCGGTCGGCGACCTCGTGTACGTCGTCTCGCGCGGCGAGCGGCGGCTGCTGGCGTTCGACCGCACTGGCCGTCAGCAGAGCCAGATGGACCTGAGCGACCAACTCGAGGCAGCCGAGGGGTTGGTGCGCCGCGACGCGGGCGGCGACGACGGCGAGTCGCCAGACGCCATGTTCGACGTGGCCGATCCCGAGCGCGGCCGGCTCTATACAGTGCGCGATGGCGCGAGCCGCGCCACGCAGGTTCTGGCTGGGCTGCCTGGACTCCAGGCCGGCACCGAGTGGCGCGACGAGGACGCGCGCTACTGGTTGGCCGCCGTTCCCGGAACGGCGCACGGCTTGGTCGTCGCCAACGGCGGCGGGCTAGTGCTGTCCCGCATCCCGTTCACCGACGCCACGGATCTCGAGCTGACTCCAGGCGGTGAGTTGTACGCCGCCGTGGCGCCTGACGGGCTGGTGCGAGTGCCCGACATGCGGGCAGTGCTCGACCAGGAGACCAACACGTTCGGTCGCCTCATCGAGCCGCGGCGGATCGCGGTCGGCGAGCGCGTCGTCATCGGCGACGGGGCGCCGCGAGTGCAGGAGTGGTCGCTTGAGGGCGATGCGCTGGCCGACTTGTCGTTCCTGAACGGGGGGCCGCTCTCGGGTGGCGTGCCGGGGGCGCTGCCGATTCCCGGCGACGACGAGAACGCGCCTGCCGACGTCGCCGCTTCGGGAGCGAACCGCTACGTGCTGTGGCACAGCGGCCGGATCAGGCGCATCGAGGGCGAGGCGTTCCGCGACATGTGGCGACCGCTGCCCGGCGAGTCGGCGTGGATCGCCGCGATCAGCGCCCACGGCGATCGGTTGGCGGCCTTCGACCTGGCGCGCCAGCAGCTGATCCTGATGGACTCCGGTCTCAGCCAGATCGGCTCGTGGCCGGTGGAGTCCGACGCGTTCCTCGGCGTGGCGGACATAGCCCTGTCCGCGGACCGGGTTTTCCTGATCGACCAGAGCCGGCACACGCTCGAGGCGCGCTCGCTGTCCGGCGAGGTGCTCGCCACGACCGCGCTGGTCAGCCGCCCCGAGCGGGTCGCGGTCGGGCCGGACGGCAACGCGTTCGTGCTCACCAGCGCCGGATGGGTGGCGGCCTTCACGCCTGACGGCACGGCGCTCGGCGCGTGGCCGCTCGGCGAGACCGGCACGCGGCCGACCGACCTGGCGCTGGACGATGCGGGGCGGATGTACGTGACGGACGCCGCCGGGCTCATCCGCCTGTACGTCCCGAGCGAGTCGGCGCCGACCCGCCGGCCGGGGGCGTGCTGCGACGGCCGGTGCGGCGCGATCGCGTACAAGGCAGCCCAGCCGCCCGAGGTCGAGATCGGCGAGACCGTCGAGGTGCAGCTGGTGGTCGACGGCTCGTGCCCCAAGGACGAGGCCGTGGCCGACGTGGTGCTCGTGATCGATCGCTCCGGCTCGATGACCGGCGCGAAGATCCAGGCGGCCAAGGCGGCGGCGGTCGACTTCGTCACCAACCTGTATGGGCGACGCTCGCGCCTGGGCGTCGTCGCGTTCAGCAACGGTGCGGAGCAGGTGACGCTCCTCTCGGCGGACCGGTCCGCCGCCGTCCGCGGCATCGCCTCGCTGGTGGCCGGCGGGACGACCAACATCGTCGACGGGCTGTCCGTGGCGCTGCGCACCATGCGTGAGGCCGAGCCCCGGCCGGGTTCGCGTCAGGTCATCGTGTTCCTGTCTGACGGGCGGCACTCGGTGTCGACGCCGATCGAGTGGCTCGACGATATCATCCAGGCGGTGCGCGACGACGGGGTCACCGTGTTCACGATCGGCCTGGGCAGGGACGCCGACCGGATCACGCTGCAGCGCATGGCCACCGACGACTCGCACTACTACTTCAGCCCGTCGGAGGAGGAGCTGTCAGGGATCTACGAGCAGATCGCCGGCCGCATAGGTGTATCGGAGCTGTTCAAGTCGGTCACCGTAACCGACGTCGTGCCGGAGGACATGACGTACCTGCCCGGCACCGGCGAGCCGGTCGAGCCGGAGTACGACGCGGCGACGCGGACGCTGGTGTGGGAGCTGGGGCCGATCCTCGAGCCGGGCTTCCGCCTGTCGTACCGGCTGCGCCCCGAGACCGGCGGGCTGTGGCCGACCAATGTCAAGGCCGACGCGCAGTACTACGACGGCCAGGACCGCTACGGCCGGTTGCCGTTCCCGGTCCCGTTCGTGCGCGTCCTGGTGCCGCACCCCACCCCGACACCGACGATCACGCCGTCGCCGACGCCGACACCCACCCCGACGCCGACTGTCACCGCGTCCCCGCCACCCACCGACACGCCGACGCCGACGGTCACGCCCACGTCAACGCCGACGCCTACCCCGTTGCCTCGCCCGTTGTACTTGCCCTTGCTGCACGTCGAGCGGTGCACCTTCCGCGACTGGGGCGTGGACGTGGTGCTCGTCATCGACAGCTCCAGCTCGATGGAGGCGCGCACCGAGGAGTACGGCCCGTCGAAGCTCGGCGCGGCCGTTGCCGCCGCGGGCGTGATCGTCGATTACATGGACTACGACCTCGATCGCGTCGGGGTGGTGCAGTTCAACGACGCGGCGACCGTCCTCACGGCGCTCACAGGTGAATGGGCCGTCGCGCGCGGGGCGCTGCAGCGGGTGACCATGCAGCCCGGCACGCGGATCGACGCCGGGGTCGAGGCCGCCAGGCAGCTCCTCGAGACGGCGCCACCGCGCGAGGGGGCAGACGACCCGCCGGCGGGCGGCGGGTCAGGGCAGCAGCGGGTGGTGGTGCTGCTGACCGACGGCCGTCCGACGACGTCGCGCGCCACGCAGGTCGTCACCGCGGCCGAGCGGCTGAAGGCCACCGGCGCCACGCTCTACACCGTAGGGCTGGGACCCGACGCCGACCCCGACCTGCTTCTGCTGATGGCGACGTCCGTCGGGACGTACTACCACTCGCCTGGCACCAGCGAGCTCGCACGTATCTACCGCGACATCGCCCGCCAGATCATCTGCCGATAGCCCGCGCGGCGATAGGACTGCCAGCGTCGTTGGCGCTGGCCGGTCTCCGCGAGTCATACCGCGTGCTAGCCTCACAGGTCGCCTGGGCCGGCGCAACGGGCTGGTGAATCCAGCGCTGCACCACTCCAGCCGCCTGTGCCTTCTTCGCCCAGAAGCCCTTCGCGGTGATGTAGTGCACCGTGGTCACAGTCGTCGCGCACAGCAAGCCATCGATGCGCCCCTCGTCGACGAGAGCGAAGAGCGTCGCGGCCGCGTCGACGTATGGCTTGCGGTCCATGAGCAGATCGAGCACGACGTTGGTGTCGAACACGACCCTCAGAGGTGCTTTTCCTCCAGGTGCCGTCGGTAGTCCTCCTCAGTCAGGTCGATCCCCCGCAACGACCCGATCAGGGCTCGCACGCGCGGGCTGATCTCGGTCTCGGCCGCCTCCTCTTCCCCCTCGATGAGACGGAAGAAGTCGGCCACGAGCTGGGAGAGAGACTTGCCTCTCTGGCGTGAGTAATGCTTGGCGTTGCGGATCAGACGTTCCTCCAAGCGGAGCGTTAGCTTGGTGTTCAAAGGCGCACCCCCTGACGTACATGAAGCAGAGACGTTGTACGTCACAGGTCGTTTCTCAGGAACCGACGAGCGCGGGTGAGGTCCCCTCAGGTGCCTGCCTTAATGATCGAGACTCCATCGGCCATGCGGTATGATTGGTGGCCCCGCGCGCCGACATGAGAAGGGACACCGACGATGCCGCTACGCCGAAGCTCGTGCGCAACACGCCGCAGCCGTTCCTTGCCGTCCTGCGCGAGGGTGCCGTCAGGCGTCGCTCTGATCACCGTGGCGGCGCTGGCTCTCGCGCTACCTGGGTCGGTCCGCGCTGTCGAACCGGCGCCCGATGGCGCTAGCCATCCGGCGCATAGCGGCACCGGTTTCGTCCTCCACGAATACGGGATCGGCGACGGGGATCTCGCGACTACGATGGCTGGCGAGGCAGACTCGGTTCAGACCTGGATCGACGAGACGCTAGCCGATCTGCCCGGATACACTTCAGCTGCCGCCTCCGTCGGCGACCCGCCGGCGCCGCACCAGGACATCAGCCAGCAGCTGGCGGCCGTCGAGGCATGCATGGTGCGGGAGATGCGCGACCGCGGGATCGCCGGGGCGTCGATGGCCATCGCGATCGACGGCGAGCTGGCGCACACCCGGGCCTTTGGCGTCAAGAGCCGCGCCGGCGGAGAGGCTGTCGACACCGGCACCTACTTCCGGGTCAACTCGACGACGAAGACCATGACCGCCGCCGCCGTGATGAAGCTGGTTGAGGACGGCCGACTGGACCTGCACGCGCCCATCACCGAGTACGTCCCCGAGCTGCGCCTGCGAGAGCCGTGGCAGGCCTCCGACCTGACGTTGCACGATCTGCTGACGAACGCCGGGGCGGCGCCCGATCCCTATCTCGACTACACCAGGTTCCCGCTCGTCTACGACATGCCGGCATGGGACATGGACTTGGGGACGTGGGCGGCGGGCTTGCGCCTGATGCACCTCTACGCGCCGCCCGGCTCCTTCTGGAACTACAGCAGCCCCAACTTCTCGCTGGCCGCGCTGCCGATAGAGAGCGTTACCGGGCGGGAGTACGGCGAGTTCGTCGCCACCGAGCTGTGGCGGCCGGCCGGGATGGATTCCACCACGTTCGACGTCGACGAGGTTCTGGCGTCCGGGGACTACGCGTACGGCCACTACGGCGAGCAGACGTATGACCCGGCCGACTACGACCGGGTCTACGCCTGGCCGGCGGGAGGCGCTTACTCGACGCCCACCGACCTAGTCAAGTGGGCGCAGGTCATGCTCGAGGACGGCGGCGTCGTGCTGGAGCCCGACTCGGTCGAGGCGATGACGACCGGCTACGTCGAGGCGGAGGACGTGCCGTGGACGCCGCTGTCGCACTACGGCTACGGCGTGTTCGTGGACGAGTACGAGCCAATCCGCGGGTCGGATGATGGAGAGAGCGTGCTCGTGTACAACCATCCGGGCAACGGCCGCGGCTACGCCACCGAGCTCCATTGGGCCCCGGAGCGCCGGTTTGCCATCGCCATCTTGATGAACGAGTACGCCTCGATGCCGGACACCGTGGCGTGCGCGCTGCGGGAGTTGGAGAGCCTCCGGCTCGCGGACGTGCCGGGGACCGACACGCCGGTCTCGCGATGGGGCCGCTATGCCGGCACCTACAGCATGATCGACCCGTACGGCGACACATGGACGGCACGCGTGGCGCGGACCGGACGTGGGATCCAGATCGAGTACACCGACTGGTCGATGGTCCCGGCGATCGACGGGGCGGTCGACCCGCAGCGTATGTCGCTCAGCTACCTCGACACCTTCACCTACGGGGGCTACGGCGACAACACCGTGACGTTCGAGTTCCGTGAGCCGGGCGACCAGAGCGCGGGTTGGATGCGCAGCCGCTACAAGGTCGGCCAGCGCGTGGGCGACCTGCCTGCGTCGCTCGAGATCACTGGGTCGGAGTGCGAGACACTGCAGCTCACGTCCGGGCTCGACGCGCCCGAGTTGCAGGTGCGCGCCTATGGGCTGGGCAGCACGCTGTCGCTGCGGGACCAGCGGGCGTATCAAGACGACCCGAACGACCCGTCGAGCTCTCGGATCAAGGCCGGCATGCAGCCGCGCGGCGACGTCGGCTGGATCACGGCGTGGCTGTTCGAGGAGAGCGACGACAACCTGGAGCTGTACCTGATGCAGGACCAGGACCTCGACGGGGTGTTCGCGTGGCCCGACGATCTGGTCGATCGCTTGACGTCGGATCAGGCGCAAGGCCTGCTCGTAGGCTCGCGCGACACGCCGGGACCCTACCAGCTGTGGGTGCACGGCGAGACGGTCAACGGAGCGGCGAGCCGGTTCGCGCTGGACATCGTGTTCGTCAGCGGCGACGACCTGCGATTGGTGGGTGCCCCGACGTCCGCGTCCGACGGGCAGCGACTGTCGTTCGACGTCTGCGGACCGGAGGGCGCTGCCGACGCGGAGCCGCGAGTGGGGCTCGTGGAGCTCGACTTCGGCGTCCCGTCGAGCGTAGTCCGCGTGCCCGTGTACTGGCAGCCGGCAGCAGTGGCTACGGCCACGGCCACGGGCGGCGCGACGCCGACCGGTGCCACGCCGACCGGCGGGCCAGGCTCGGCCACGCCTACGTGGCCTGTCGACATCACGCGGACCCCGGGTCCGACGCCGGAAGGTGGGTGGGCGATCCACATTCCGCTCGTGCTGCAGGGGCGGTAGGGGAGAGCGCGCTGGTGGCGAGAAGCGACGGCGGATGAACCGTCCCTCGGGAGCCAGACCGGTTGACTGGGAGCGCCTGCTCGACGACTGCGTGGACTTCACGCAGCGGTTGGTCCGCACGCCCAGCATGCCGGGCGGGGAGCGGGCGGTGGCCGACCTGGTCGCGGCTGAGTGCCGCGCGGTCGGCTTCGACGAGGTCGCGCTCGACGAGGTCGGCAACGTGACGGCGCGGATGTGTGGCGCGGCGCGAGGGGGTGGAGGCAGCACGCGCGGCGAAGGCACGAACGAGGACGGCGGGGACGGAGGCGCGGGCGGCGACGTCTTGGGTGCCATCGTCCTCAACAGCCATCTCGACCACGTCGATCCCGGCGACCCGACGCTCTGGAGCGTCCCGCCGTACTCGGCCCGGATCATCGACGGCCGGATCGTCGGGCGCGCGACCTGCGACATCAAGGGCCCGATGGCGGTGCAAGTCTACGCCGCGGCGGGGCTGCCGCGGTCCGGCGAGCGGCCGCGGCGCGACGTGGTGTTCAGCGCCGTGGTCGAGGAGGAGGTCGGTGGAGCCGGCGCCCAGCACTGGGTGGCGAACGTCGACTTCCCGGTGGACCTGGTCGTGCTGGGCGAACCGTCCGACAACGACGTCGCGATCGGCCACAGGGGCATCCTGCAGATGTGGCTCACGTTTCACGGCCGGTCCGTGCACGCCAGCGCCCCCGAGCGAGGCCGCAACCCGAACGTGCCGCTGGCCGAGTTCCTGGTGCGGCTAGAGGCCGAGCGAGATCGGCTCGGGCGGCACGACATGCTGGGCGCGACGACGATGACGCCGACGATCATCGAGGTCGACACCACCAGCCCGAACGTGACGCCGGCCTGGGCGCGCGTGCTGCTCGACGTGCGCTCCGCCATCGAGAGCCCGAACAGCCTGGCCGAGTTCGTGAACGACCTGGCCGGCGATTGGCCGCACACCATCAGCGACGCCTGGGCCGCCGAGCCCGGCGTGCCCCTGCCGGACACGTCCGAGGCGATCACGGGCTTCTACACGCCGCCGGACAGCCAGGCCGTGCGACGGGCGACCGCCGCGATCGCAGCCGGCACGGGACACGAGCCCGGGCTGATCCGGTATGGCTTCGCGACCGACGGGCGCTTCTTCGCCCGTCTCGGCGCCCCGATCATCGGCTACTCGCCGGCCGAGGAGGACCAAGCCCATGTGGCGGACGAGAGCATCTCGATTGCGAAGATGGCCGAGAGCCTGCGCGGACACGTGCAGCTGCTGCGGGAGTACTAGCGGCTGCCGCGGGACTGCCGGCTGCTGCCGCGGCGAGGCCACCAACTGCTGCGGGAGAGTTGACCCATGACGCCACACGCCAGGCCAGCAAGGTTGATGCTCGCTCTTGCGCTGAGCGCTCTGCTTGCCGCCGGCTGCGCGCGAGACGGCGGCCAGGCCGTCGGGGGCCAGCCGGAAGGCGGCGAGCCCGACGGCATCCAGCCGGCCAACTCGGAGGTCACGGCCCCGGCGGTCGCATCCAGAGAGTCCGGCACCGACGGGTCCGAAGGCACCACTGGGGTCGGGAGCGTTTCTGACACCGAAGGCGCCGTCGGAGCCGGAGGTGCGGCCGGCTCGCTCGGGCAAGTGGCCCCGCCTGGAGCGGAGCTCGAGCCGGAGGAGATCTACTCGCGGATATCCTTGAGCGTCGCGTATGTCGAGACGCCGCTGGCGACCGGCAGCGCCGTCATGGTGCGCCCCGGCATCGCGCTCACGAACGCGCACGTGGTATGGCCGTTCGATACGGTTCGCGTGGTCTTCCCGGACGGCACGGAGCTGACGAACGCGAGAGTGATCGGCCGCGACGAGATGGCCGACCTGGCACTGCTGGACGTGGTGAGCGCCGCTGCGAGCCTCCCGGAGCCGGTCTCGGTGGGCGACGGCACCGCGCTGCCGATCGGCAGCGCGGTCTACCTGGTGGGCTATCCCGGCGAGTCCGAGGAGTACCCGCAGCCAGCGATCTCGCGTGGCCTGCTGTCGCGTCTGCGGAAGTGGGACGCCATCGACATGCCATATCTGCAGAGCGACGCCGACATCGCCGGCGGGCAGAGCGGCGGGGTGCTGGTCGCAGACGACGGCCGCGTCATTGGCTTCTCGAGCATGATCTTCGGCGAGTCGGCGTTCGGCCTGTCGGCGTCTGCGCCGGACGTTCTGGCGCGGGCGGACCGGATGCTCGCCGGGGAGGACGTCGACGGGGTCGACTCGCGGCCCATGCCCACGGGCGAGGGCAAGACGGAGATGACCGCGACGCTCGACGGCTACTGGGACGAGGCCGTGTTCGTGCTCGAGGCGCCGTACGGCGTGCAGTCCGATGTCTCGGCCGTCGGTGTCTCTGCGGCCACGCTGGCGGCTCTGGATCCGTATGGCGAGCTGCTTTTCGAGGACGATAGCGGACGTGACGGCACCGCGCGCGGAGCGGTGGTCACGAGGTACGACGGACCGCACTTCGTGGTGGTGAACATGGACGAGCCGGGCAGTGCCGCTATCCGCAGCAGCACTCCGCTACTGCGCCTGATCGATCCGGACGACGGCGACGAGCTGTCCGTTGGCAGCCGGCACCTCGCCGTGATGGACTACCCCGGCGACTTCGATCACTACACGGTGCGGCTCGAGCCGGGCCGCCGCGTGACAGTCACTGTCGACACCGCCAACTTCAGCCCCGAGCTCATCATTGAGGGACCGGACTCGGCCGCCACGCCCGCCGGCTCGGAGGTTTGGATCGGGGGCCCGCTCGGCTTGACCGCCTCGACCACGTTCACTCCCGACAGGCCGGGCGAGTACACGATCGTGGTCGACGACGTGGAGGGGATCGGGACCGGCGGCTACTTCCTCACCATTGAGTAGGCCGGCCATTGAGCAGGCGGACCATCGAGGAACCAGCACCTCGCTCGGCGCGCCGCGAACGGTGGAGGTGATCGGCGCAACCATCACTGTCGACAGAAGCGGAATGACGTCGGGTCGACTCAGGACAAGCACCGGCCGGCGCTTTTCCGGAGGCTTGAACGTGTACATCCAAACCTCGCCCCGCGTCACCCGTTCGGCCACGTTCCTTGCTCTTCCCACGACGCCCAGTCCGAGCCAAGGCCGGGCTCGTCCTCGTAGGCCCGCTCGTAGCCTTCAGCGATCTGACGCTGCCTTCGCCGACGCAGGTAATCCGCAAGGGCGCGCCGCAGCACCGCGGACCGGCCCTCGCGGCGCACCTCGTCTGTGTCGTCCAGCTCCCGAAGCAAGCGCTCGTCCAGCATCACCTGTACAGCCTTCATGTAGATACTTCATGTGGGGCATTGTGCTGCGTCAAGGCCTAGCCGTGAGGTGCTCGCGCCTGATTCCAGACTCCCATGGCCCCAGTCTATCTTTCCACTCGGGGCGCAGACACAGGTCTCACGACAGCGCTGCGGCACGATCGGGCCGATATCAGCAGGGCATGGCGGTGATGGTGACGCCGTCGTCTTCGAAGACGCCGGTCGCGACGCCGCGGTGCGTGGCCACGATGTTGTTGCACGCATCGACGTGCACGACCCGGGGCTGCCAGACGCTGGACTCCTCGTCGCTGAGGTGAACGTACGACATGATGATGACCTTGTCGCCGACGCTGACCTTGTGCGCCGCCGCCCCGTTGATCTGGATCGTCCCGCTGTCCGCCGGACCGGGTATCACGTAGGTCTCGAGGCGGGCGCCGTTGTCTATGTCGACCACCTGCACGCGCTCCGACGGCAGGATGCCGGCCGCCTCGATCAGCGTCGAGTCGATCGTGATGCTGCCCACGTAGTGTAGGTCCGCGTCGGTGACGGTCGCGCGATGGATCTTCCCGCCGAGCAGTGTCCTAATCATGTCGTGCCTCGCGTCATGTCGTCGCCGGAACGGGCCGGCGGTGTCGGATCAGCGCGCGGAGTCGGTGGCGCCCCGCGCTAGTCGTGGTTCGTCGTGGCTCGAATCGCTGTCCTCGGGCTCGCGGTGAGTCGGTTCGTCGTGTGTCGGATCGACACCACCAGACGTCTCCGCGGAGACGTCGCCGGCGCCCAGTGCGGACTCGGGTGGCTCCAGCACCAGGTTGTCGATGAGCCGCACCGGTCCGACTTGCGCCGCCATGGACAGGAGGGCGCCGGCGGTCGCGTCATCGAGCTCGTCGAGCGACACTGGGTCGGCGACGCTGACGTACTCGGCCTCGGCCAGCGGCTCCGCGTCGAGCACCGCCTGCATCACCTCGCGCAGGCGGTCCGCGTCGGTCTCGCCTGCCTGCCACGCGTCTCGCGCAGCGACGAGAGCTCGGTGCAGGACCGGTGCGGCGACGCGCTCCGTCGGACCCAGGCGACTGTTCCGGCTGCTCATCGCGAGCCCGTCAGGCTCGCGCACTGTTGGGCAGCCGATCACGTCGACGGGGATGTTCAGGTCGCGGACCATGGTCTTGATCACCGCGAGCTGCTGCGCGTCCTTGCGGCCGAAGTAGGCGCGCGCGGGCTCGACGATCCCGAACAGCTTCGCCACGACGGTGGCCACGCCCCGGAAGTGACCGGGGCGGTGACGGCCTTCGAGCGGCAGCGCCACGGGACCGACTTCGATCCACGTCTGGTAGCCCGGCGGATACATCTCGCCCGACGCCGGCACGAAGGCCATGTGGCAACCGGCCCCGGTCAGCAGCTCCAGGTCGCGCTCGAGATCGCGTGGGTAGTTCGCCAGGTCGTCGGCCCGGTCGAACTGGCTCGGATTGACGAAGATGCTGGCGACCACGGCGTCGTTCTCGGCCGCGGCGCGCCGAACGAGCGACAGGTGGCCCTCGTGCAGGAAGCCCATGGTGGGCACGAAGCCGACCTCCGCGAGACGGGTTTCCACCGCCACGACACGCGCGTCGAGCAGCGCCCGCCACTCGCGGACCTGGTCGACGGTCTGGCAGACCTCCGTCACGATGCGGCCTCGGCTGTCAGCGCGGGACCTGTCCGGCGCACGGTCGACGACTCGAGCCGACGCACCGCCTCGACCAGCTCCTCGTTGACGGGTGTCGGCACGCCCAGACGGCGCCCCTCGCGGACGACGGCGCCGTTGATGGCGTCGATCTCGGTCGGCGCGCCGCGCCGGACGTCCTGCAGCATCGATGACTCGTTGCCGGCCGTGTCAGTGGCCACCTGAAGTGCCAGCGCGACCGGGTCGGCACCCAGGTCGATGCCCCTTGCCGCAGCCACGCGGCCGACCTCGCGCGCGGCCTCCTCCAGCTTCGCGCGCGCCGATGGGTCACGGAGCAGCTCGCCGTTCGGCACACCGCGAAGCGCCGACAGGGCGTTGATGGCGCTGCTCGCAACCAGCTTGCGCCAGACCAGCGCGTCAAGGTCGCCGCTGGTGGTGGTGGGGAAGCCGGCCGCGGTCAGCAGCCTCGCCGCCTCTGCAGCGCGGGGCGAGCTCGCCGAGCCTGGCGCGCTCCGCCCGTCGCCGTCGGCACTGCCGGCACTGCAAGAGGAGTCGATCACGGTGTGCCCGTCGCCACCGGCACGCACGTGCCCCGGCGCCACCAGCGTCGCGCCCATCGACGTGACGCCTTGCGCCACGCGGCCCATGCCTACGTGACGCTCTAGCGCCTCGCGGTTGCCCAGCCCGTTCTGAAGCGTGAGGACCAGGCCGTCGGGCGCCACCGCGCGCGCGGCGTGGGGCGCCACCCGCTCGGTCTGATGGCTCTTGACCAGCACAAGCACCAGATCGGCCATCGGCAGCGGTCCCGCAATGTCGGCCGCGCGAACCGGCGCCCGCCAGGAGCCGTGCCGCTCGTCGACCGTGACCCCGTCCCGCTCAATCGCGGCCAAGGCCTCGGGCCAGCTCCCGGCGAGCGTCACGTCGAGGCCATCGCCACCAGCGCGCCTCAGCCGGGCACCGACCAGCGACGCCAGCGCTCCCGTGCCGATGATGAGCACCGAATTGATCGGGTGGGCGTGCACCGTGGCTTCCTGGTCCGCAACCGGCCCGCGTCGGGCAGCGGCCGGTCGAGCGCTGTCAATCACGCCGAGCCTCGCTCGCCCCCACCGGCCGTTGCTCGCCGAGGCGCCTCTGCAGGCTGGCCCACTCCTCGTCGCTCATCCGGTAAGTGTGCTCGTCGGACGGGAACGCGCGCGCCTCGACCTCGAGGCGGTACTGCTCCACGGCGTCCCTGATGGCTCCGCCCAGCTCGGCGTAGCGCTTAACGAACTTGGGCTTGAACTGGTCGAACAGCCCGAGTAGGTCGTGCAGCACGAGGATCTGGCCGTCGGTGTCGGGGCCAGCGCCAATGCCGATCGTCGGCACGTCGATCAGCTCCGTTATCAGCGCCCCCAGTCGCGCGGGCATGCTCTCGAGGACGATCGAGAACACCCCCGCCTCCTGCAGCGCCAGGGCGTCGGCGATCAGCTCTTCGGCAGCGTCGGCGGTTCGGCCCTGGACCCGCCACCCGCCGAGAGCGTTCACGCTCTGCGGCGTGAGGCCGATGTGCCCCTGGACCGGGATCCCGGCGCGGACTATCGCGCGCACCGTCTCGGCCATCTCGCGACCGCCCTCCAGCTTGACGGCGTCCATCCCGCCCTCGCTGAGGAAGCGGCCGGCGTTCCTGACGGCGTCCGAGACATCCGCCTGGTAGCTCATGAACGGCATGTCGCCGACGAGCAAGGCCGCTCCCGCCCCGCGGCTGACCGCGCGGCAGTGGTGCAGCATCTCGTCCATCGTCACGCTAAGGGTGTTGTCGTGCCCGAGCACCACCATCGCCAGCGAGTCGCCGACGAGGATCCCATCGACACCGGCCATGTCGACGAGCCGCGCCGTCGGGTAGTCGTAGGCGGTGACCATCGTGATGGGCTCGCCACGATCGGTCTTGGCCTGGAAAGTCCGGACCGTCACCTTGTGGCGGACGGCAATGTCGCTCCCGCCCGCGCTGCCGTTGCCGCCCGCGCTTCCGCCACCGCTCGACTTGTCGTT